>JAFYQA010000050.1 GCA_017547315.1 Roseburia sp.
AGTACGGAAACTATCCGGAGTATGATTCGAGTGGGAAATATGCATCAAGAGAAAATTTTGCACCATACTCAAACCACAAAGTAGTCCTTTGTGGCACCCAATCACAGCATGTGTTCTTCGAAAGCACAAGTTCTAAATTCAATATCTTAGAATTAAAACAGTTAAAACGTAACTACACATTTGAACCAGAGAGCTGTTGGAATACATTGATTTATAATAGTTTTTTTGTGACTTACGAATTAAATGACGGTGTGAATTCCAAAGAGAATATGGATGAATACATGGTATCAGACCAGGAAGTGGTATTATCTGATGCAACCAGAGAAGGCTATGCATTTGACGGCTGGTATTTAGATGCAGAATTTACCAAGCCGATATCTGTCATTCCGGCAAATAATACAGAGGATATGACTCTCTATGCCAAGTGGCTTGGAGCAAAATATGTAATTAATTATAAGTATATCGCAGCGATGGATCCAAACGGAGCAGCACAGCGTGTATCTTACCAAAACGTATTTGAGAATGAGGGTGCAGTTGTATTACCGATGCCAAACCCAATTCCAGGCTATCAGTTCAGTTGGTATAGCGACAAGGCATGCAAAAATATTATTACAATGCTGGATGCAGATGTTGCTGAGAATGTAACCGTTTATGGTAAGTGGACAGACGCAAGCTACTATGTGGCATTCGATGCCAATGGTGGTATAGGAACGATGGATGAGCAGAAGATTCTTTACAAGAGTTCTGCTGCGATTCGTAAAAATACATTCAAAAAAGCAGGATACGCATTTGCTGGATGGAATACAGCAGCAGATGGAACAGGAACTACTTATAAAAATGCTCAGAAAGTAAAGGGTTTGGTGTCTGAAGCAGAAGGTAAGATAACACTTTATGCACAGTGGACACCGGTAAGTTACAAGATTGCATATAAGAATGTGGATAAGAATACGGTAAATGCAAATCCAGCTACCTTTAATTGTGAAACTGGTGTGGTGTTAATTGATCCAAGCAAGTCTGGTTACACATTTAACGGCTGGTATACCGATGCCAAATTTACAAAACCAATTAGTACAATATCTGCTGAGTATGGAAAAGCAATTACAGTATATGCGAAGTGGACCGCAAATGACTACACCATTGTATTCGATGGAAATGGTGCAGATAACGAAGCCGAGATTGACTTAGGAAGTCTGTCTTGTACCTATGGAAAGGCGAAAAAGCTGGCTAAGAATACCTATGTAAAGAGTGGTTATACATTTACTGGCTGGAATACCAAAGCAGATGGAAGCGGTAAAGCATATAAGAATCAGGCTAGCGTAAAAGATGCAGGAACGGAAGTGGGCGAAGAGGTGACACTTTACGCTCAGTGGCAAGTGATTAGCTACAAGATTACATACAAGAACATCGACAAGAAGATGACCAATCCGAATCCGCCATCATATAGTATGGAATGTGACGTAGTTCTGGTTGTACCGGAAAGGGAGGGCTATACCTTTGAGGGGTGGTACAGTGATTCGAAGTTTACGAAACCGATAGAAGTAATCGAATGCACAGGAACCAAAGTGGTTACTGTATATGCAAAATGGATAGCGAATGAGTATCAGATTCAGTTCTATGGAAATGGCGCAGACAATGAAGCGGAAGCAACGATGGAACGTCTGTCCTGTATCTATGGAAAAGCGAAGAAGCTGACGAAGAACATTTTTGTAAAGAAGGGTTACACATTTGTAGGCTGGAATACCGAGGTAGACGGAACGGGTAAGGCATATAAAAATCTTGCAAGCGTAAAAGATGCAGGCACGAAAGCTGGTGAAGAAGTGACACTTTATGCGCAGTGGAAAGTCATTACTTATAAGGTTAATTACAAGAATATCGATAAGAAGATGACAAACGACAATCCTGCAACTTACAGCATTGAGGGCGATGTGGTATTAGCGACACCGGTTAGAGTGGGTTATACCTTTGGTGGCTGGTATACAGATGCTAAATTTACAAAACCGATTGAAGTAGTTGAACATACAGGAACCAAAGCAGTCACTGTATATGCAAAATGGACAGCGAACGACTATACAATTTCGTTCCATGGAAATGGTGCAGACAATGAAGATGAGGTAAAAATGCCTGTTTTGGAATGTACCTATGCCAAAACGAAAAAACTTTCAAAGAATCTGTATGAAAAACAGGGATATAAATTTAACGGTTGGAATACAGAAGCGGATGGAAGTGGTAAAACATATAAGAATCAGGCAAGCGTAAAAGATGTCGGAACGAAAGCTGGCGAAGAAATAATTCTTTATGCACAGTGGCAGGTAATCGACTATAAGATTACATACAAGAATATTGATAAGAAGATGGCAAATGAGAATCCATCTACGTATAACATTGAAGGGGATGTGAGACTGACAGAACCGGTTAGAGTAGATTATGTATTTGCCGGCTGGTACACGGATGCCAAATTTACAAATCCAATCGAAGTAATCGACGGTTCTACAGGAAAGAATCTGACGATTTATGCTAAGTGGATAAAAGAATAATGTATCGTAGAGTAAGACAGATGACAAAGCGTCCACATTTCATTTGAGAAAATGGAATGTGGGCGCTTTGTGTTTTGAAATAACGCGCTTTGCGTAGCGATGATGCGTTATGCAGTTTGTAAATCATAGCATGTCCATGCGAAAATGTATGTAAGAAAAACAGACAGGAGGTCGCATGAGAAGTACAATTTTTGATGATGTGTTTAGAACGATACAAGAAAGATTGCCGAAATTATTGGTCCCGTTGGTAAACGAAGTATTTCATACTTCGTATTCACAGGAAATAGAAGTAGAACGGTTGCCGGATGAGTATCAAAAATTAGTGTCTAAGGTAGTGGCAGATAGTTGCAGTAAAATTGGAGAGCAGATATATCATTTCGAATGTCAGAGTACAAAAGATGGGAATATGGTCATAAGAATGATTGAATATGATTTTATGATTGCACTAATGAATGCGAAATGGAGAAAGAAGAGACGGCTAAAGTTTCCAAAATCAAGTATTATTTACCTGCGTTCAACAAAGAATACTGTTTCTGAAGAGTGGTTGGAAATAGAATTGGCGGATGGACAAGTCATTACATATCGAGTTCCAGTTCTCAAGCTAAGAGATTATAGTATTGACGAAATTTTTGAAAAGAACTTGCTGATTTTGCTGCCGTATTATATCATTAAATATGAGAAAGAGCTTTCTAAGATTGCGAAAGATGCAGAGCGAGAAAAGAGATTATTAGAAGAATATGGAATGATAATAAAGAGATTAGAAGGTGCTATTGTAAAGGGACAGGCAAGAACATATAGAGACATAATACAGTTAATGAAAAGAGTGATGGAGCATTTGTTACGAAAAGAGCCGGTCTTAAAAGAAAGGATGGGAGATGTTATGGGAGGAAAAGTATTGCCATTGCCTTCAGATGCATTAAGAGAAGCGGAAGCTATAGGGTTGCAAAAGGGAATTAGTTCAGTGATTCGCTTATGCCGAGAGATGGAACTAGAGAAAAAGAAAGTGATTGCAAGATTGAAAGAGGATTTCTCATTGACAGATGAACAAGCGAAAGAAGCTATTGTGAAATATTGGTAGTGAAAAAGAGACGAGGCTGTTGCAAAATGAATGGTTATCATAGCAAATCATTCATTTTGTAACAGCCTCATAATTTTAATATTAACAATATTGGTCTAACATCATTCCGGAATAAATGGAAGTGATATATGGTGTCGCAAAATTACGACCAGGATTTTTGTATGCGACAACCAGTTTGTTTACATAATTCATTGGGTCGATAAAAGCCATAGTGCTTCGTTCGTTCAAATCATCTTTAAAGTTATTCAAGATAGAAAATGTCTGTTCGGCATCCGGTGCAGTAATCGCATCCGATAAAAGACTACGGTCTATCGTAAGAGTAGCGTTATCTTCTATATTAATACCGATAGCTTCTAATTCGTTATGATAATTACGAGCTACACTGCTCATGTCACGAATCAACTTGTTTGAATTGCGTGATTCAGTATGTGCATGAGCTAAATCTATAATATTATTATAAGCGCCTACTAGACGTTGTACATTATCAGCGATAGCATCAGCGTTGGCTTTGAAATTAATTTTGGCAAAATCATCTCCTGTATGAGTGTTTTTTAAAGTGATATCGAAATGATTATCAACTGTAAAAGTATTGGAATAGGAGGAATGTGTAATGCCGTTTAATAAGAAAGAGGAACTTTGGGCTTCTTTCTCGACGTTATCAATGCCGAGTATATGCATTGCTCTAACGGATGGAGCACCGGTAGAAGGAAGAATCTGGAACAGATAATCTTCGTTCTCGGCAAGTCCTGTCTGCTTCGATGCAATACGTAAAGCAACGAGTCCATCTTCGTTTGTCTCTACGGTTGAAGATAAACCGATTCCGGCAGAATTTACCAATTTGGAAAGCTTTCGTAAAACAGAAAGGTTGGTATCTTTATCATTAACCGTATACTGAAATTCGTAGGAACGGGTATTCGTATTAAGGTCAAAACTATAAGAACCTGGTTCTACATCTAAAGATTCTGGATTAAGGTAATTACCTTGATTCACCTGATTGCTGGCTAATTGCTGTACCTGAATCTCAAATCCTTTCGCATTTGCAGCATCACTCTCATCATTACCAATATATTCAGCAGTAACGACATCTTCATCAGAAGACTGGGCAATGTGTTTTGCAAAGACACCTTCAATGCCGCCATCTAAAGAGGCGATAACATTTTGAAGAGACTTGGTATTCTCTTTAATGTCAATGGCATATTTAGCAACATCCCCTACATCTTTAATCTTATAGAGAGGAGATTCTTTATTAATTTTAACAATGCGATTATAGATATCGCGTAACTGACTTTTTTTGTGAGTGTCGTAACGTGACACAGTAGAATTACGGTAAGTGCTCAGATAGTACTGATATGCACTGTCAATCATTGCCATGTACGTCCCCTCCTTTCTTCCATGATACATATCCGGAAAACATCACCGGGTATGAGGGGCATAAAAATCCATTTAGTTACTTATATACTAGCACAAATGCCAGAATTTGTCACTAGCACGGCGGTGTTTAGAGAAAAAAAGCTTGCTAGATACAAGATATTGTGTTATAAAAATTTTTGCTGATAATTTGAAAAAATTAGTTGACGCGTAATAATGATTGTGCTATATTAGACTAGCGATGGAAGTAGGTCTTTTTTTTATGCCTTTTTTTAGGTATGTCGCAAAAGCCTTGGGCATAAAGAAAAAACACAAAGAAATTAATATGGAGGTGGAAGTTGTGCGCACAAAGATAACACTGGCATGTACAGAGTGCAAGAACCGTAACTACAACACTACAAAAGACAAAAAAGCTCATCCAGACAGAATGGAAACTAAAAAGTATTGTAGATTCTGTAG
>JAFYQA010000051.1 GCA_017547315.1 Roseburia sp.
GCAAATGAGACTGTGAATGCGGTTATTAAAAAGTTTGCAGCAGAAGGCAAATTAGTAGCAGCTATCTGCGCGGCACCAAGCGTGCTCGGAGCAGCAGGTATTTTAGAGGGCAGACATGCTACCTGTCATCCAGGTTTTGAAGAGAAGTTAATCGGTGCAACCTGTTTGGAAGATGCAGTAGTCATTGACGGACATATCGTTACCAGTCGCGGTATGGGTACAGCGGTAGATTTTGGTCTTGCGATTGTATGGTTGATGTTGGGCGACGAAGCGGTAGAAAAAGTGAAAAAAGGTATCGTTTATGATCTCCAGTGGGAAGTTGTAACGGAAGAAGAATAAGACGAAACATAAAAACACCCCCTGCCTTAGCAAAGTAAGGCAAGGGGTATTTTTGAGTTTGGGTGGCGCTTAGTTGCTGCCGCCTTTCATCTGTTCTTCCTGTCTCATGATCATTTTTTTGACCATTTCACCACCAATGCTTCCAGCCTGCGCAGATGTAAGGTCTCCGTTGTAGCCTTCTTTTAAAGGTACACCGATTTCACTTGCAACTTCGTGTTTGAAACGATTCATAGCTTCCTTCGCCTGTGGTACAGCCATTCTGTTGGTGTTAGAACCTGAATTATTTGTTCCGCTCATGGTTTCACCTCCGTTTTACCATTTGTTTTTGAGTGCTTTAGACATACAGAAGTTTGTTTCCGTATGTCCTAATTCTATTATTGACAGAAGACTTAAAAATATTATTGGAAAATTTTGAGAATAGAGGGTTGACATCTAAATTGAGAAGTGTTTTAATGAATTAGAAAAGTAAATTATGAAAGAATATTTAAGCATGATTCATTCATAAAATTTTAAGGAAAGAGAGGTAATAATAATGACAATGCTTATTTTTAAAAAACAGTGGAACAATCACACAAAGCATATTATTACCTCGGTTTATTCTGTGAATAGAAGCTAACCCGTGACTTGTCGTAAGTAAAAAGGAGTTAGTTAAATTTTTGACAGAAGTATATTTGCAAGCGTTTACGCCCGTGGTAATGAGAATTATCGCGGGCTTTTTATATGCCCTAAAGTGCATATAAAAAGCCAATTATGCGCAGCTCGCGAAAAGGAAAGTTGCCAAGAATGGCAACGCTCGCGCGCGTGAATTTGCAAGCAAATTCAATATATGTGCGAATAAGCAGATATGCAACCGGGGAAGAAAAATAAGGAGGCTAAATCCTCTCCTCACCATGAGGATAAACGCTGTAAACAGCGATGGATTTTGCTTCGCAAAACAAGGAGGATGTTATGAAAAAATTACATACCTATGTATTACGTTATTGGTATGGATATTTATTTGCAATTGTATGTATGGTGTTAGCCATTGCATTGGATATGTTATATCCGGTTATTACAGAAAGTATCATTGATGACGTTATTCTTGGGGGACAACATGAATTATTAACAAAATTATTAGTAGGTTTTGCTATTGTAGGGGCAGGCAGAGCGGTATTTGGTTATTACAAAGAATTTACATTTGATAAACTTTCATCCAGTGTAGGTTCTGATGTGCGAAAGGATTTATTTAATCATATCCAGTCGTTGTCTATGAACTATTTTGCTGATACGAATACCGGTGAATTGATGGCTCGAGTAAAAGATGATGTAGATAAAATTTGGGATATTTTCGGTATGGTAGGGATGCTCTTGATAGAGGTGACGATTCATGTTTCCTTTATTCTTTACTGTATGTTTTCAAGGAATTGGAAGCTGACGTTTTTACCGCTTTTAACAATGATTGGATGCGGTGCAGCGGCTATCATTATGGAACGGAAAATGGATAAAGTTTATGAAGATATCAGCGAGGAAAACGCAGTACTTACGACTGTTGCAGAGGAGAATCTGGCGGGTGTAAGAACCGTAAAAGCATTTGCGAGGGAAGAGCATGAGATTCAGAAATTCCTATCACACAACAAACGTTATTATGAACTGAATATTACACAGTCAAAGGTTATGGTGAAGTATTATCCGATTTTCCAGTTCGTCGGTAAGGCACTTCCGGTATGTGTTACAGTTTTAGGTGGTATCTCAGTTATGCAAGGCGAGATGACCCTCGGTGCATTGGTGGCGTTCGTAGAGTACAGCAAGAACTGTACCTGGCCGATGGAGATGATGGGTTGGTTGGCAAATGACTTGTCAGCAGGTATCGCATCCATTAAGAAAATTAGAAAAATCGACGGCGAAAAACCGGAAATTGCAAATAAAGCAGACGCGGTGATACTGGATGAAGTGAAAGGTGAAGTGGCGTTTGAAAACGTATCGTTTGCAGTAGATGAAAAGCAGATTTTAAAGGACGTAAGTTTTACACTTCCTGCAGGCAAGACCTTGGGTATCATGGGCGCTACTGGTTCCGGAAAGTCCACAATTATCAATCTTTTACAGCGTTTTTATGACGCAAGTGAAGGTGCAGTGAAGTTGGACGGCGTGGATATTCGAGACCTGACTTTAAAGCAGCTTAGAAGCAGTGTGGCAGTGGTATTGCAGGATGTATTCCTCTTCTCAGATACCATCGAAGAAAATATTAAAATGGGCCAGCGTAAGACCATGCAGATGGATGCCATCAGAGCGGCTGCAAGTAGTGCGCAGGCGAGTACATTTATCGAGAAGCTTGATGAGCAGTATGCGACCGTTATCGGTGAACGTGGTGTAGGTTTATCTGGTGGTCAGAAACAGCGTATCAGCATCGCTCGTGCACTTTCGAAAAAGAGTCCGATTTTGGTGTTAGATGACTCTACATCGGCACTCGACATGGAGACAGAACACGAGATTCAGAAGACTTTAAATGGTCTTGCGGATACTACAAAAATCATTATTGCACATCGTATATCTGCGGTTCGCCGTGCGGATGAAATCATCTATTTAGAGGACGGCAAGATTGCAGAGCAC
>JAFYQA010000003.1 GCA_017547315.1 Roseburia sp.
CCATCGCCGCACCTGTTGCGATTACCGGAACTACTCTTTTACGAGTAGCCGCCTGGACTTCTTCGATAGTAATAAAGTTCAATGGGTCAACCATCGCAAGAAATAAGTCATTACCAGACACATTGATTGGAATAACCATGTGCTTTTTGGCAATATTCTTTGGCAATACGGAAGCCATCTCTGGTGGAATAGAGGTATTATTCAAGTCGATAAAATCAATTCCAAGCTGCATCTGTAAGGTCTCGATTAACTGATTCTCTGTAATGAATTTGTTCTCGATTAATACCGTACCAAGACGCTGACCTGAACCAGAACTCTTCTGGATAGAAAGTGCATCTTCTAACTGTTTTTCTGTAATTGCTCCACTGGAAACGAGCAAGTCTCCTAAACGCCAATATTTCATCTTTTTTCTCCATTCTCTAACGTTTTCTAATTTACGTTTTCCATAATCGTACGATATTTAAAAGTACAATTTCTACTACTTCCTAGTGATTGATTTACAATCGAATAACTTCCCTCAAAAATTCCTGCTGTCGCATCATAATTTAGCAAAAAGTCTTTTATATATAAAGCATCTGCATATACACCCTTATTTGCAACCAGCATTTCTATCTGCGTTTCATCTGCTTTTGTACTTGTACATACTAAATATCCTATACCATTACTCACTTCATCAATTTTTAAAGAACCTCGTTTAATATAGTAAGCAGAATTATCAAATATTATTTTTGTTCCATCGTCTGTCACATTAGACGCGTGCCGTAAAATATCACTTATATAAATATCCAATGTCGATTCTAACATCTGGCTACTGGATTCAAAATTTGTTGCATCCAAGCTTTTTATTGCCAATTTTACTCCTGTACCACACATCGCTCCTACTAATAACATGATGACGGTACATACAAGCATTTCTATTAAGGTAAATCCATTTTTCTTTTTTAATTTATTCATGGGCTCACCTCTGGTTCATATGTATAAGACACAAAAATACCATTCTCTTCACCATATACATCTACTTTCACTACCGTATTCTGGCTACCTTCTTCGTATGTAAAATTAATATCTAATAATTGATTTGTATTAATTCTATCCTCATCCAGCAAACATTCTGCTTTTTGCAGGTCTTCTTTATATTTAATATCCCTGTCTTTTACTTTTTTATTAATATTTACAGATGCCAATACAGCCGAAGTCAAAAAGCCAATCGATAAAACAGTTATTACAATTGCAACAAGTGTTTCTACCAATGTTTCACCAGAGTTCTGAAGTAACTTCTTTCTCAATCTGCAAGCACCCCTTTCTCTATCTCGATGTCCTTCCACTTAACCATAGTTTTTGTTGTAAGAACATCTACCGGAATATTCCATTCGTTATCTTCTACATCAATGAAGGAACCTGTTATCATATCTTCTGCCCCTTCATCTGCAACGAATCTTTTGTAATAAACAGTGTGCTTATCCTCACCAGCTTCTTCTAACTCTGTTATCTTTATATCTGCGCTTGCTCCAACGAGAATTGCATAATTACTGTCTTCTGTGGTAATTTGAAAACTCACATTATACTCTGCATCCATAGTAAATTTACAAATTGCTACTGGAAGCGGTTCTGACGCATCTTGAAGCTTTAATCTGATTTCTTCTGAATGAGAAGATTTCTGATTTACATAGATATCCTCTGCAGCACGCTTAAACATTTCTGCAAAAGCACCTTTAAACACAGTTTTCTCCTCTCCCGTTTCAACAGTTTCTTTCATACCTTCCTTATCCATATGTACAATAGGAATCATTAAATGTCCTTCATCTAATGGATTATTCAGATATTCCGCATCTAAACGCATTCCGGAACGAACAACACCGTTAAATACCATTTCCACTGGAATGGAGCAATTTTCACAGCCATATTTTTTATTAATCACTTGACCTACATACTGATTCTCTGCAATCTTTAATTCTTCTACGATTAAATTCGCAGCAGAGCTAACAGCCAAATATCCTTTTTGCTGTACTTCTCGCTTTGCATTACGGCTAATGCCGCTTGATGCTGCGAAAATAACTACAGAGGAAACCATTACACAAATTAAAAATAAAGCTAAAGCTAGCATAATAGATGCTCCTCGATTACTTTTTAATTTCTTTTTCATTGCTTTTACCATGATTTCCTCCTTTCTTTTACTTTCTATTCTAGTTTAATGGCCAATCGCCATAATGCACATACTTACCTTCTGCATCTTTTACAAATGCTGGAAATGGATATGGCTTTCCTGCTAACTCCTTCGTGTTATATGGATACACATGTTTTGCATCTTGTAATATACTATATGAATCTGTAGGGTCAAATTTAACTTCTTGACGCACACCTAAATAATTTTTAAAATCCTTATTTGAATTTACCCAATCAAAATTCGATAACTGAGTATATTTAGCAGGATCACACGTTTTCAATTTATCCTTTGATTGATTCTGGAAATACTCTTTTGCTTCGCTATCCTCAACCATTTTATCAGTATATGTATTAGATAAGTAATATGCAAAACCAGGTACACGAACCAAAATATCATCTGCACTGCAATCTGTATGCCACTTCTCTACATATACAAATCTCCATACATCCCATACAAGTCTTTCTTCATATACAAGTTCCATACGACCTACTACAGGAATAAAATGATTAAATGTATCTCCATTCTTTGACTCTTTTATCGCCCAAACATTTTCAGATACCGATGTATATGTATATATATTTTGATATCGAATTTCTTCTTTACAACCAGTATACGTAATACCCGGTGCATCTAACCATCCTGGACAAAAACCTGCTACTCTTAATCGATTCAAGTAATTACCATCTTCATTCGTTATATCTATACTGCCACCAGAATAACAATTTAAAGTCGTACCGTAATAACAACTACCTACAAACCCGCCTATCATAACAGCTGCTGTATCTCCGGTTATACTGTCATTCATTACCACTCTAACATCGTTTGTTACCATACAATGAGCAGTATTCCCTCTACTATATCCAATCAAACCACCCACTGCAATTCCTAATGGCTGTTTGCCGCCATTCTTAGGCTTATTAATATGATATTCCACTTGATAACCAGAAACTGCACAGTTATAAATAGTAAATTCCTCTGCCTTACCATCCGTCTTACCAATCGTATAATCAGATCCTACCAATGCACCTACACCAGTACGTAATCTCTTCGCATTATTACTCTGATTTGTTATATCTTCAAAAGAACCAATAATAAGTCCCGCATTATTCTGATCACTTACTGGAATATTCTCCATATAATTTCCTGACTTACCTTCGCCCTTATCAGACACAAGCATAACAACATTTTGAATCTTTGCTTTATAAATCTCTCCAAAGAGACCCACATACTGGAAATTAGAACGTTCCGGCATCCCATTATTTTCAAAATAGGCATTTGTTCCCTTTACACAGTAGTCAATAATTTTATGATAATTACCATTATAATCATTTTGGAAAGAGCCAAATCCCGTATTGTTAGTGGCATACTTATCTTCCTCACTCCACTCACCAATCGGTCTATTTGAATATTCCTGATCGAATGCTAATAGATTAAATTCTTTTCCACAATAAGTTTTCTCTTTAATACCATTTCTATTAAAGGAACCATATGTACTAAAATTAATGTCTACTTCCTGTTCAAAAGACATTTTAGTAGTCAATCCTCCCTTTGGATTCCAATAATATGGTGTTCTTCCCAATGCATTTAACTGTCTGGCCGAACGAATTGCTACCGTCTTTGGATTTTCCAGTTTCTGGTTGCCAATTGTTTCAATTCCCGGATTAACTGCAGTTTTTGCAAAATGCGGACAATAGAAGAATGCTTCATCCTTAATAACTTCTGAACCTTCTTTTGTATTACCAACTGCATATGCTTTCTTAATTATCAGACGATCATAGAAATTTTGTACATTATAGCGATCTGTACACTGTAAATCATATGGAAGCTGATATAAATACATTCCACTAGTTGTATATGCATCTCTTACTGTTTCGCCGGTATAATCCTTTGAATATGCTCCACTTGCCGGTTTATTGTACGCCTTAAACTCCAAAAATCCCTGCTGTCTTAATCGCAAAAGAACAGGAGAACCATCTTCTGTATAATAATTACTAATCTTTAACGTACCATCTGTCTTTTTCGTCCAATTACCAGTACTTGCAACCTGGTCAATTTCATATTGTACGTTATCTAAGTAATACATAGATAATAATGCATAACCATCTTCTACGCAGGTCTCATCTTTTAAAGAATCTAAAACCCATACATAGTTTTTGTCATCGCCAGTTCCTTCTTCACGGCTAATATCTGTCAAATCTGTTACACTATAAAAGCCATAGGACTGATCTTCATATCGTTCATAATACACTAACGATGCACGAATCAAATACTGTGACGCCCAGTCACCATAATGATGATTTAATACTGGTGTAAATGGAAACGCTTTATATAATAACAATCCATCATATGGATAACTATCCTTCGCTTTCTGGCTTGCTGTTACTAACTTAGCATAAGTCGTTGCTAAGCCAACTGTCGATTTGTTGCCTGACTCAGATGCCGCATCAGTAAAAGAAGTACAGGTATTGTAATCCATCTGACTTAAGTAGTGACAATTAGCACTCAACAACTCGTTTACTAACTCAATTTCATTGCCACCACCGGAAATCTGTCCTACAAATCCACCTGCTTTTTTATTCTTAGCAAAATCACCAAGGCCATCCATATTTAAGACTTTTCCATATGCATTACAACTTGAAAATTGAGTCTGCGTTGCTTTTCCTACAAAACCACCCAGCATTCTATCACCATATACATCTCCTGACGCATAGGCATTTGTAATACTTGTTCCATTAGAACGACCGATAAATCCACCAATTACTTTGCTAGCTTCTGTCAATGTATTAATATCACCCGATGCATAACTATCGGAAATACTTCCGCCTTTCACATTACCAACAAGTCCGCCAATACTACGATTACCTTCTACACGAACTGCTCCATAACATTTCTCAATCTGTGTATTACGTGCATTTCCAATTAATGCTCCTACACGATTGCCGCCTGAAACATACATCTGTGCATAATGTCTGCTCATAACATTACCATGCTCAGCATCAATTTCCTGATTATAGTAATGTTTTACGCCCACTACATCCTTATAGTACGGTTCTAAGTAAACACCACAATTTTCGATGCTTCCACCTATAATATTACCAACTAAAGCACCTACATTATTACGACTTTCGGCTTTTAATGTATAATCCACTAAACTGATATTCTTGAATTGAACATTTCGAGCCTGTGCAAACAGACCTGCTCCTTCAAGTTCTATAATATCATTATTTTCCTGTTCTTCATCTTCGCCTTCTGTTACATCTTCCTGAATAGAATCAAATACCACAAGGTTTTTAATCTTATATCCATCACCATCTACAAGAACAGTTCTGGAATTACCATTTTCGTTATTAAACAAAAGTTCATTTACGATTGGAGTAATTGCAGTAACAGGACCCGCCACCATTTCTGGAGCTGTCGGATTTGTACCTACATATTTGCTCGCAAGATCAAATGCATACAATCCTTTTGCAAAATCAATATTATCACTTTGTTTAATTGTCAGATTACCTGCAACTTCACCTAATGCATAATAACCTGTAGAAAGATTTCTTAAATGTCTTACCTTACTAACAGAAATTGAAAGATTGTTACCATTTCTATTAACACCTTGGTATAAGCTATTTGCAGTAGACGCTCCGCTTGTCTCGATAATATCGATACTGCCCTGTATAAACTTTGTCTCTACTGTAACTTCAATATCTTCACCTGGCAACAGACGATCTGCTTCTCGTATACTTTCTCCGTTTTCATTTTTACTTGTAATCGATTTAAACTCTTGACCCGTTCTAAATCCATCCAACAAAAGACCTGTTTCCAGCCTTTGGGTCTCTGTATTTACAAAATCATTCTCTTTAATATCGATTTTTTGTGTCCAGGTATTATTACTCGTCTTTCCTGTAACAGTTACTGTAATATCAAGAGTTGTTCCCGGATTCTTATAAGCAAGCATTCTGCCCCTATAATCATAGGAAATCTTAACATACAATTCTTCATCATTTATAATTTCTACTTTTTGATTCAACTTATAATCTGCAACTGTTACGGTTGGAGTAACTGTTGTAGCACCATAATAACCGATTAATTTATCTTCTCGTTCCTTCTTAGATCTATCAATCGGTAAATTTTCCTTTATCTTCTGGTAAATTTCTGCAGAACTTGTTCCCGAAATAAATTCGTTATCCGCTTCCCAATAAAAAACGCCGTATACATCACCATTTTCCGGATTTAATTCTAACAAATAAAGCCCTGTATCTGTATCATTTGCCATTGATAAATCAGAAATAAACAGAGATGTAACACCATCGTTATATGCAAAATAATACAGATTTTCCCATTCATTCCCAGCACCTACATATCCAGATGGTTCCTCTGTAAGTCTATGACTCTCGTATTCGCTACCTGGTGTAATTAAACTATTATAAAAACTTGCCAATTTTCCTTCTGTTTCTAACGCAGCAAGTTGATTCTGTGCCTCTAAGTAAATACTCTTAGCATAATTATCTAATTCCGTAATTTTAAGGCTCTTACTCCAATTATTAACCGCAATAACAGAAATACCCAGTAAAATTACCAATACAGCAACTGCTACCAGCATCTCTATCAAAGTAAACGCCTTATTCTGTTTTATTTTATTTACGAGTTTACTCTGCATAAATATCCCTCATTTCATAAAACTCCACTTTTCACTCTAGTGCAACATTATATCACGCACATTAAAATTAGCAATAGACCTTTTGTCACGATATTGTATCTTTTTGCATACAATCCACTATATATATTATCGCGTTACTCCAAGTTTTTCAATTGACATCATAATATTTTTCACCTGTGCCGCTACTTCCGGCGACAAATCCGGCAATAATTTTTCCATATCTTCGACATGGCGTTTTATCATTTCTACACTCTTTTCGATACGACCACGAATTTTCTGTCTACGCTCATTCAAACGATGTGTCACTTCTACCATTTCGTTATGGTCTACCAGTGCTAATGCCTGTGGAATCCAAACCTTTGCATCATAAAGTTTATATTCTGACAGCATACGAATCAGACGATTATTATAATAACGAAGATCATCATTGTTAATCTCAAACTTCTCACGCTGCTTTACTGCTTCTAAATAGGCTTCCCAGATGCGGTTAAATTCTCCTGCACTGTTTACGTGGAATTTTTCTCTACAATAATCCACTGCATTTGTCACGCTGACATACTTTAATTTCACCGTATTCAGTAACTGAATTGCCTTATCCGCATTTTTTGTCGCTCTCTGATAATCTTTCTGTGCATTCATAATCTTAAGCGCCAGTGTACAGATAGCCGCTGCCATGATGAATAAATAAACCGTCCATATCAGCTTCATGCTTGCATCTGTTGCAAACTGATAAAGCAACAATAATACACCGGAACAAATACCGAGTCCTGTCACAAGACGTACATTATTCTGTAACGATTTCTCTTCGTTTAATAATTCTTCTTTATAGAAAAGCCATTCATCACGCTCTCTCACCAGATACTTCATATCTTTTTCCAAAATCTCCTGATATGCCTCATTAGCTTTCAAGCGTTTAATCGTATTTGGAACCGTATTTTCTTCCTGCTGAATAGCAGTATACTGCACATCACTGATTTTCTTTTCGGAATGCAAAAATTCCTGTCTGGCTCTGTCTAAATTCACGATATTCTGTGCCACATCCGTAATTGCCGCACGTTCTTTCTCCGGCAACCCGCCTATTGTATGAATGTCATTCAAATAAGCCGTCACTACTCGGTATTCCGACTTCTCGTCTTCGATTTCTCTTGTTGCTTCTACAACTTGTTCTAAACGTTCAATTACATAATGTTCTACCTTGCTGCTGTTACTCTTATCCTCTTCTAGTAAAACACCTTCGCTGATTTCTTCAAAACGTTCTTCTAATTTTTTCTCTTTTCTTTTATTCAGCCAACTCTTAAAAAAGCCCATTTTCTAACAGTACCTTTCTTATCTACAACAGTAATCTTTTTTCCACTGCATAAGTTCTTGCATCCACTCAGCACCTGACTCCACTGTATCAGTATTCTTTGCTGCTTCCCACTTCTCATCCAGTGTCTGCATCTCCTGCTCGCTTATCCTATATTTTTTTGCAAGTTTTCGCGTCTTCTCTTCCTCTTGCAAATAACGACTCGAAAGTATCGCTTCGTAAATGGACTCTACATTCATGTGATACTTATACGCCGTTTCGAAACAGGTACATGCTTCCTCAAATAAGAACAACCTTGCATATATCACGCCCTGATTGTGCCAGATATTGCCACACATAACCGGATTACTCCTGCATGCTTCCTCCATCTGCAAAAGCTTTCGGTATTCCAAAAGTGCCTGCACATATTTTTTATGCTCTACAAAACGGTCCGCACGCATTTTTCTACGCTCAAATACCGGCTTATGCTGCATTTCCCGAATCTGAGCAACGACTGCCAAACCGGTGCTATAATTCAAATATCCGGTAGCATTCAACACCTGTTCCACTAATCTTGTTACGCCAGCTCCATTTTCTAACGCCTGCCTTAATCCTTCTGCAAGTGTAACATCACCAATTTCCTGTTCCATCCACAGTAGCAGTTCTTCTGTAAAAAAATATTCATCCATCAAATAAGTATGATGCTCTATGACATAACAAAGTTCTTCCAAGGAATAAATATTTAAGGAAAGTGCCTCGATATAATATGGCATCTTCGCCATAGGGCGCTTGCATAATAATAACTCTCCCACAATCTTCCTCCCAAATCTATTGTATACACGACATGATATACTCCCATGTCAGGTTCGAACTCTTCACTATCTCTCCAAATCCCATATCCTTTATCTGAATACATACCTCTATATCAGATACCGGATTTGCTACTATCTGAAGTCTTGTTGTGCGATTTTCACGCTCTGGAAGATCGCTTAGCGTAAGTACTTCTACTTTTGCTTCACGGCTGTTTGGTAATTGCATCCAAACTGCCACTTCATTCGTATCATCCGCTATCACTTCGCAACTACCGCCTGCCTCGTATCGGTTATCTCCAGCACTTAGTAACGTATAGAACTCTTCTTTGCCACAATTTCTGACCTTCAGATTCACATTCGCTTTCATTTCGTTGTCACCGAGATATGCAAACTTCCATGGCACTTTTCTATTTGAAACCAACATTCCATAGCAGGCACCTTTTGCGTAGAGATTTTTCCCTATAAAAGCTCTTCTTCCTCTGCACATATAATTCAAAGAATTCTGCATCCAGCCACCATCGAACGCATTTCCCACCAGATATACCGAAGAAATGATATGCCCGTTCATATGTGATAATAGCAATTCATAAAAAGCATCGTCCTGATTCTCTGTGCTCATTTCCATTATTGTTTCATCTATTGTTACAAGCTGCGGTTCTGTGCTTAAATTCCGCTCCAGACGTAGACACTGCATCTGATTGCCATTATAGTCATAAAGACAGACATCATGTAACCACAAATCTTCTTTCTGACTCATCACAAAGTAATAAAACGCTGATTTATGATCCATGACCAGACATTTTTCGCTAGAAATGCCATATGCCTCTTCTATCTTACGATAAAAATCAAAAATCTCACGTGTCACGCTTGGAACTGTAATTGCCAGCCCATCCGGTTCCTGCTTGCCACATGCAGCACATGCATATGAGATTAATTTACGAACAAAAGCATTCAATTCCTCTGAATCACTTTTTGCTGCAATCGGCACAGCTGTCTGATATACCTCACTTCCGGCGACCATGCTAACCGTTGCCGGTTCCGCCATCCCTGCTGTAATATAACTCGTTACAGCATAGGCATCATCGATATCTATTCCTATATAAAAACCACAATCTGCCATGACTCGCCTTCCTTTTCAAAATTTATAATACTTTAAATAATATTTCTGTCGATTGCTTTTTGCTGCGATACTCCTGCATTTGTTTTGCTAAATGCTCCTCATCCTGCACAGCTGCACTCCTAAGCATATTATTTATCATCGGATAACAGCCCTGTCTGTCATCAGCTTCCATCTCAAAATTCTCTAACTGACCACTTTCTGTTATATTTCGTTCGCCCTCTTCGTCGCGTTCCGAAATATAATAGGACAACTTCTCCCCAAACAAAAGCATGAATTCCTTTACAAATATACCATCATACACTTCTGTCATTTCTTCCTCGTGAAGTTTTTCGTCATTCATATAATAACTTATCTCCACATGAGTTCCTGGTACTGTATGATAAGTTACAAAGTATTTATCCTGCAACTGATATTTCCGCACCAATCTTTCATCCAGCTCTTTGTAGAAATCAAAATATCGATTCTGACAAGTCTCCTTCAACAGCAACTCATCTGCAATTTTAAACTGACTATCACTAAGTTTCTCTAATCCTGCATAATACTTTAACAACGCATATCTTTGTACATCCATCACTTCCTGATGTAACAAGATACGATGTTCGATCTGTAAAAATACCTGTTCTGCCACCACTGCGTCTTTTAGCAGATACAAATGTGAAAAATACGACAAATATGCCATAAATATCAGGTCTTTGCCACCTTTTTTACAATATGCTTCGTAAATCGCATCGATTTCTTCTACAAAATCCGTAGAATATAACATCTGTGTAATAATACGCTCTTCCAAATCAAATGTATCAATTTCGAATTCATTCGCCGCCTTCCAGATAAGCTCCATCTGTCTGGTCGGTCCACTATAATAACGGCACAAATAACTCAAAATGACATCATTGTACTTCCCAGCAAAAAATGTATCACTGGCAAGTCCTAAAAGAAAATCTTCTTCTACGTAATCACACGCTGTAATCCTCTCGCTACAGATTGTTACCCGGTAAGCACTTCCTATCGCATCATATCCGTAGGTATGCAGTAACTCATACGCCTGCGCATAAATTTGATGCTCAATAAGCTGTTCTAACATAAAACGACGATCTTCTACCGTCATCAAATGATATCTGGCCTCTTTCAAACACTTCTCCATACTGTTTTCCAGATTTTTCGTCGCAAAATAACGTACAAAAGCCGGACAAAGTAATGCCTTCCACTCTTCTCTGACCTCTTTTGCATCCATTAATACAGAAAAACTCTCCCCATCCTCTGGTGTGAAATAATTCTCTTTCTGTTTTTTATCAAAAAGATATACCAGATATGGCACTTCCATAGGCGCAAGTTTCATCGCCATATCCAGATAAATATCCGCTTCTAACAATGCTGCTTCTTCATACAAACTATCATCTGCAAAATACTGTCCTTTTGCATCCTGTAATAAAATACAGTAATCATCCGAATAAGCCTTAAAATACGCAGTTCCGTTTATCACCGGCACAATCTGACGATTCATGACAGTTCTTTGCACGATAATAGCTCTGGAAAACTGTTTTTCTTCGGTCACTTTTAATTTGTGAACAAATAATACATTCGGCAATTTCTCCGCCAACTGGGCATTTAAAATATCAAGTGGCAGCATCTCTCTATATACCACTGCCAAATTCTCATCCATATGTCCGGCTTCAATCTGAGACATTGCAAACTGTTCCATCGTCCGCAGATAGTTCTGATATACTTTTTTATATTTGTCTTTATTGCGTATAATAAAAGCATACAATAATGCCAATTGTTTATAGGATAAATTGTTATGATACTGGAAGTACATAAAGATGACCTTTGGCACTTGTTCTATACTTTCCTTATCCGCAGACAATAAATATGCCTCATACAAATTAGTAATCCGCACTTCATGCTCGATTCCAAGCACATACCAATTATGATATTCCTTGGTGAACTTCTGCCCTTTTATCAGGTAACTGCAAATGGCAGCAACGGTTTCTTCATCTCTTTTCACCTCATAACAAGCCTCTAAGATGCGGAATACTTTTTCATCATAGTGACGCACCACAGGAACCAATGTAAGAATCTGTGTTGCAATCTCTTTGGATATAACCTCTTGTTTTCGTGCCCAATTTAAGACCTTTATTTCAAAAGAATCCAACCGGGTCAATAAATATGGGTCCTGCCAGTATAAATAAAATGCCTCCAGATAGAAAAATGGAGAATCACATCCTTTTTCTACCCATTCTTCAATCGCTTTTAATCTATGACTGCTATTTTTATAGTAATCTTCTCTCATGAATAGCAGAATCCAACACAATAGCGAACTCTCCGGATGCATAAGGAACAATTCTTCGATTTGTGCCGCAAGACGATTCACATAAGACTCCTCTCGTTCCATTAAGGTACACAAATACAGATAATATCCATATTCTGGTGTCGTTCTATCAATACACGAACGCTTATATTCCTCCAAAATCCAGTCTGCTTCCTGCTTCTGTTTATTCACCATAAATGCCTGTGCTTTCATCAGGCGATACAGATCATTCTCCGGTTCCTCGTCCAATAAATGGTCTAATAATTCAATGGAATTTCTCGCCCAAACACCGGTCACAATCTTTTTCGTACGGTAATCTATATAATACTGCATCAACTTGGTTCTATTACGCAAATACTGCAAATGTTTTGCCACATTCGATACAGTACCTTCCACGATGCCATCTGCACGCACCTCACAAGTTAAAGTAACTTCCGGGAATTCAAAATAAATGCGTCCATAATTTTTCCCTGCGTGAAGCGCCTCTGAATCAATATAATACTCATAAAAACAAGTACTTCCTAAAAAATCTTCCGTTGCAAGATTCTCTTTACTTAAACGAATAAACGCTGCATCTGTCGTAACTTCGCAGCTTAAATATCCCCAGTTATCTTTTTTCAATTCTAACTGTTCTTTTCTATCGCAAGTCACTCCGGCGAACGTAACACTTTCCTGCTCTAAGTAGACATTCACCAGTGGCTTTCTGCCGATTCCCACCAGATATGCTTCTAGTGCCTGCATCGTAGGTGTTTCCTTACGAATCGCCTCATAAAGCAGACATTCTTTCTCTCCCATCTCTTTTAAACATGGGAAGTTTGTAGAATAGAATACCTGATACGCTTCTGCAAAATTCTCACGTGCCAATCGTACAAAATCTGTAAGGCTTTTTATTTTTCCAATGGAAGTATCTGCATAAATCTTAGAAATAGACACAACAAAAGAAAGGTTGTATTCGCCCTGTTCACAAACAATGACAAACTCGCCCTTTCTAACGTCCCCCTCTACAAGGCCTTCACTATGAAATTGATAACGGATATGAACTTCTTCCCCCTCAAACAATGGTGTTAGACACTCCATTCTCGGGTTCGTCGTATATACGATACCACGCATTTTCTCTCCATTACTGCCGGAGACGATGAATTCACCTGTGCCATCTTTACCCTCGATAAGTTCTAACTCTATACGTTCTTCTGAAAAAGAAAGATTCTGCTCGCTATAATTAAATGTAGCATATGCAAGCTGCTTTATTTTTTTGTGCAATTGGCCACACCTTCTTTACCTTTCTTAGCAGATTTCCATTGCATTTTAAAAAACAATAGTTATAATAAATTATAAACTAATTTGGAGGAGTTATCAATGATAAAACATAAAGATCATTTTCACGGAAGTGATTTAGAAAAAATAGAAGCTATCTACGGCATTAAAAAAGAAGACATTATCAGTTTTTCAGCAAACGTGAATCCACTAGGTGTTTCACCTCTTTTGCGTACTTCTCTTTCCGAAAAAATCGATGCAATTACGACTTATCCTGACAGAGAATATACCACCTTACGCAAATGTATTGCAGAATACTGCCATACTGATTATGAAAATATTATCGTAGGAAATGGTTCTACAGAATTGATTTCCCTGTTCATTCAGATTGAACACCCGAAAAAAGCACTCGTTATCGGACCTACTTATTCCGAATATGAACGTGAAATCTCTTTAGGCGGTGGTACTACACTCTATTATCCATTAAAAGAAAAAGATAATTTCAAGCTGGACGTAGAAGATTTTGTGACACAACTGAACGAGAATATTGATTTGTTGGTTATCTGTAATCCAAACAATCCTACCTCATCCTGCATCACTCGAAAAGAAATGCGCCGTATTTTAGACGTCTGCAAGCAGTATGACATTTACGTTATGGTAGATGAGACTTATGTGGAATTTGCTGATAATATGGCTGAGATTGATTCGATTCCGCTTACTAACTACTATAACAACATCATTATCCTGCGTGGAACGTCTAAGTTCTTCGCTGCACCAGGCCTTCGCCTTGGCTACGCCATCACAGGCAACCGCGATTTAATCAAAGCCATTAACACCCGCAAGAATCCATGGACAATTAATTCGTTGGCAGTCGTTGCAGGTGAGACTATGTTTAAGGATACCTCATATATCGAAGCTACCAAGAAATTAATTTCTGAGGAACGCAGACGTTGCTACGAAGCCTTAGCTGCTTCCCCTGACTATAAGGTATATCAGCCAAGCGGTAACTTCCTCTTAGCCAAGATTACCAACGAAAACTTAACTTCCGAATACTTATTTGATAAGGCAATACGCCAGGGAATGATGATTCGTGACTGTTCTACCTTCCCATTCCTCGATAATAAGTATATCAGATTCTGCTTTATGAATCCGGAAGATAACAGCCGACTATTGAAATGCTTGTTAGAAAACTAATATGTTCTTTTTAAAATACCATGCCCGACTTTCCTGCG
>JAFYQA010000052.1 GCA_017547315.1 Roseburia sp.
GATAAACGCATGAAGGTCGGTGCGAGTGTGGCAGTAGCAAGACGTGGTGGCTGTTCGGCGACATTTGACCAGCTCAATAAATATTTTACGATTAGTGGTATGCCGGTAGCATCCAGCCAGTATTGGAACAGTGTACATGGTGCAGCACCAGGACAGGCGGAAGAAGATGCGGAAGGTTTACAGACCATGCGTACACTTGCAAAAAATATGACGTTCTTAATGAAGAGTATTGCGCTTGGAAAAGAGCAATTCGGATTGCCGGAAAAGGAAGCACCACAGCGCACGAATTTTATCCGATAAATGAGAATGGAAGAGCAGAACGATAGCTGTAATTGGCGAATAAACGCAGATGTTACGAATCGTGTCATAGATGTGACGTAGCAATTCTTTCTGTTTTTTCTGTCTTTTATTATTTTGGAATTAACCGAAAGGGAAAACCAAAATGAAAGGATATAGAAAAATGAAAAAGAATGGAAAACGATTATTAATTACAGGAAGTATATGGCTTGTGGCATTTGTAGTGTGGACCTTGTTGATACAGACCGCGGACGTGCAGCCTGTCGGGGTGAATGGAACAGATATAGGTTTTGCGACCTTGAACAGTTGGTTTCATAAATGGACCGGTGTGCATTTGATAATCTATAACATCACAGATTGGCTGGGACTGGTGCCGATATTTGTTTGTGTGATATTTGGCGGAATGGGATTTGCGCAATTGGTAAAAAGAAGAAGTCTTTTGAAAGTGGATTATGATATTCTTGTGTTAGGGGTATATTATATTATAGTGATCGGTGGTTATTTGGTTTTTGAGATGATTCCGATTAATTATAGACCGATACTGATTGAAGGAATCATGGAAGCGTCTTATCCGTCATCTACGACACTGCTTGTACTCTGTGTCGTGCCGACACTTATGGAACAGGTGAACCGTCGAATGAAAAGTGCAGTAGCAAAAAAGGTTATTTTTATAGCCAGTATTGCCTTTTCAGCATATATGGTGTTGGGAAGACTCGTGTCGGGTGTTCATTGGTTTACGGATATCGTGGGTGCTATCATGCTTAGCACAGGCTTATTTTGTATTTATAAGGCAGTTGTTTTGTTGGGATGTAAAGCGGAAATATAAGCGGGAGGTTCTGGCGTGGAATTTCATGAAAAACTTCAGGAATTGAGAAAAAGCAGAGGGCTTACACAGGAAGAACTAGCGGAAGTTTTATATGTGTCCAGAACTGCTATTTCAAAATGGGAATCGGGAAGAGGATACCCAAGTATTGATTCGTTAAAGGGTATTGCGGCTTATTTTTCGGTAACAATTGATGATTTATTATCTGGAGAAAAATTACTTTCCATAGCGGAAAAAGAAAATAGATCCAATATTCAAAAATTGTGCGACTTGCTATTAGGAATAGTGGATGTATGTGGTGTTATGCTTATCGTTTTACCGCTTTATCCGAAAACGATTGGGGAGTATATTTATTCGGTAAATCTATTTGCATACACGGAAACAACATCCCTAAACCGCATGATTTATTGGGCGATGTTTGTTGCACTCATCACGTTGGGAATGATAAAAATAATGTTGAGGAAGTTTAGTATCCCAAAATATGATAAAATAATGACAGACATTTCTATAGTACTTCATATTTTGATTGTGTTATTTTTGGCAATGGCAAGGGAAGCTTATGCCGTAGCAGTGGCATTTTTATTGTTGGTGATAAAAGGAATCTTGCTTTTAAAGTGTATAAAGGTAGGAAAGTAAAAAGGACGGGATTCGAGCATGAAAATAGGTATTTTAATCATTCTGGGTATATTGTCAGTTTTATATGGCATTTTAGTTCGGTTGGTTGGTTCGGGAACTTCTTTTTGGTTAGTATGGGAAGTAATCGGAATTGGATTCTTTTTCTGGGCAGTGTTGTTGCATTGTGGATTTTTTGCTACATATAGAAAAATTGGAGTACTTTTTTACGGGTTGGTAGCAGTTGCTGTAATTGTGTTGGTGACGTTTTGTGGAATGATTGCGACAGAATTTACAGCAACCGGTAATCCAAACCTAGATTATATAATTGTTTTAGGAGCACAGGTGCGAGAGGACGGACCGAGTGTTGTATTAAGATACCGATTGGATGCTGCGATAGAGTATCTAAATAAAAATCCGAATACGATGTGCATTGTTTCTGGGGGAAAAGGTGCAAACGAACCATGTTCAGAAGCAGAAAGTATGGCGGAATATCTTTTAAAAAATGGGATAGAAAAAAGAAGAATTATTTTAGAAGATAAATCAACAAATACCGTAGAAAATATTCGGAATAGTAAGGTGTTTATGGACATGTCGTACCGGAATGTAGGAATCGTGACCAATAATTTTCATATGTTTCGTGCAGTACAGATTGCAAAAGCTCAGGGATTAAAAGGTGTTTGCGGAATCGCTGCGAATTCGAGTGTGTTATACCTTCCGAATAATGTTCTGAGAGAATGTGGCGGTATTTTAAAAGATTGGATGATGAAGAATATTTTTGTGTAATGGATACGAGGAGGTATTGGTATGAACTTTACTGAAAAAGATTTAAAATGGACAAGAGAACCTGCAGATTATTCTATAACTGCAGACAAAATTGAAATTGTTACAAAACCACACACGGATTTGTGGCAGAGAACCTATTATCATTTTAGAAATGATAATGCTCCTGTTTTGCAGATGGAAACAGAGGACAAGTTTTTTTCTTTTACGGTAAAGACAGAGTTTGAAAGTAAGCACCGTTTCGACCAGTGCGGAATCGTAATGTACCTTGATAGCGAGAATTGGTTGAAGGGTTCCATTGAATATGAAAATGAAAGCTTCCAGCATCTCGGAAGTGTAGTGACGAATAACGGATATTCGGATTGGGCAACTACTGAAATTGATGCAAATATAAAATCTATGTGGTATCGCTTTAGCCGTAGAGAAGACGACTACTGTATTGAATGTTCTGAAGACGGTGTTACATTTAAGCAGATGCGTGTGTGCCATATGTGGAACGGTGGCGGGAAAATTCAGTTTGGTATTTATGCGTGCAGCCCGGAAGATTCATCATTCAAGGCAACCTTTACAAATATGGAAATTACAGAGTGTAAATGGTTGGCACATGATGGACAGCAGCCGGATGAGGAGTAAAAGAGTAGTTTGGTTCGTATGAAAATGTGAGCGTTCGTTGAGAAAATTCATACGCGGGGGTGTGGAAAAGGTATCTGCTATGCACCATAATAGAGTTGTAGATTCGTATAATATGGAGGTGCGTATGTTAGAATTCATGAGTAAAAGTATTATTGCACAACGAAAAAAGAGAGGATTAACACAGGAAGAACTTGCAGAAAAATTGGATGTGAGTCCTGCTGCGATTTCTAAGTGGGAAAGAGGAATAAGTATACCAGAACTAAGTATGGTCTGTAAGCTGGCAGATTGTTTTGAAATAAGTGTAGATGAGCTTTTGGGGAGAGCAAATTGTCTGCTCCCGGAAGAAGAGAAGTATAGTGAAAACTCGATGAAACAGTACGACTTAGATTTACGAAAAAGTGTGATTACGAAATACGAGAACAGAGTCGGAAATATGAATTTGCTCGATGAATTAGTTGGTGTAGATGACAAGGTGATACAGCTCGTTTTAAGAAAACTGAACAATACAACATTGATATATGCGCTTGCAGGTGCGTCGGGAAAGGTTTGTAAAAAATTTCTGGATAATTTATCGGGAAGAGTGGTTTGTTTTTTTGACAAGCATATAGAAGAGGAAAAGTTTCCCTTAGAAAAAATCGAGTGTGCACAAAAAGCAGTATTGCAGATATATTCGCTGATAAAAGAATAAGAGCAAAAGAAGATGGGAAATATGAACACTATGGTAAATGAAGAATTTTGGAATGCCTTAGATAAGCTCGTGGCACAATCTGAAATTGTAATCGACAGACCGAAGGGAACAGCACATCCAAGATACCCTGATTTTATTTATGAA
>JAFYQA010000053.1 GCA_017547315.1 Roseburia sp.
AATCTATGAAGTCTATCCTGTGCTAGGCTTATTAAGTTATGCTTTGAAATAGCTTATAATCGAATAACGATACGAAAAAAGTTCCAACCACGAAACCCGTGGCTGGAACTTTTTTCTAAGGCTGTTTTTTTACAGCCCCTTTTTGCTAGCAAGGAGAAGATATTATGAGCATACAAATATTTGGTACAAAAAGGGAACAATATGATTACAATTGATAAAAAGCTTTATTTTCCAAGAAAAATATTGTAAACTATCAATATGTGATGAGGCGGCAATATAGCCTTGTTTATATGATAAGGAGGAAGACGAAGGATGAGTTTAATTATTTCCTTAGTAATCGGCGGCATTTGTGGATGGCTTGCCGGTAAAATTATGAAAACATCTTTTAGTATGGTGATGAATGTTATCTTAGGTGTAATCGGTGGTATGGTAGGCGGTTTCCTTTTAGGAATCATCGGTCTTTCTGCACATGGATTAATCGGTGGGATTATCAGTGGTGTGCTTGGTTCTTGTGTACTGATTTATCTTGTAAGAATGATAAAAAAATAGTATAATATTTGTTACTAAAGTAACAGTGCAAATAGAAGGAATAATATATTTTTAAGGAGGGGCAGAATCAATTATGATTACCTGGAACAATTTAGATACTGTAAGTTCTTATAAAGAGCTTGAAGCTGTAGCAAAAGTAAATCTCGCAGAAGTAATGTCTGGCGAGAATGGTGCAGAACGTGTTAGAAAATACAGTGCACCAATGGCAGAAGGTATGGCATTTAACTATGCTTCAAGACCAGTTGATGATGCAGTGCTTGCTGCACTTGCAAAATTAGCAGAAGAGACACAGCTTACAGAAAAATTTGCAGCATTATATAACGGCGAAATGATTAACACAGGCGAGAAACGTCTCGTTCTTCATCATATGTGCCGTGGTCAGCTCGGTGATGCTGTTATCGCTGACGGTGGCGACAAACGTGAATTCTACACAGGCGAGCAGAAAAAAATAGCTGAATTTGCAAATAAAGTACATAGTGGTGAAGTCGCAAATGCAAATGGAGAAAAATTCACTACAGTAGTTCAGATTGGTATTGGAGGAAGTGACCTTGGTCCTCGTGCTATCTACCTTGCTCTTGAAAACTGGGCAAAGGTAAACAATACATTAAAAATGGAAGCAAAATTCATCAGTAACGTAGACCCTGATGATGCAGCAGGTGTACTTGCAACACTTGACCTTCCACATACATTATTCATCTTAGTATCTAAATCAGGTACTACACTTGAAACACTTACAAACGAATCTTTCGTTAAAAACGCATTAAAAGAAGCTGGACTTAATCCTGCAAACCATATGGCATGTGTTACAAGTGCTACTTCTCCACTTGCAAAGAGTGCAGATTACTTAGCAGCATTTTTCATGGATGACTATATCGGTGGACGTTTCTCATCTACATCAGGAGTAGGTGGAGCAGTTCTCTCATGTGCATTCGGACCAGAAGTATTTGCACAGTTCCTTGATGGTGCAGCAGCAGCAGATGTAACAGCTAAGAACGAAGATTTACTTGCAAACCCAGCAATGCTTGATGCATTAATCGGTGTTTACGAGCGTAACGTATTAGGTTATCAGAATACAGCAGTGCTTCCATATTCACAGGCACTTAGCCGTTTCCCAGCTCATTTACAGCAGCTTGATATGGAATCAAATGGTAAATCTGTAAACCGTTTTGGTGATCCAATTGACTATGTAACAGGACCAATCATCTTTGGTGAACCTGGTACAAACGGACAGCATTCATTCTACCAGTTATTACATCAGGGAACAAATATCGTTCCACTTCAGTTCGTTGGTTTCAAGAACAACCAGATGGGTAGTGATGTAATTATCGAAGGAAGCACAAGCCAGCAGAAACTTTGTGCAAACGTAGTAGCACAGATTGTAGCTTTTGCATGTGGTAAAGATGATGCAGATCGCAATAAATACTTCGAAGGTGGACGTCCATCAAGTATCATCGTTGGTGATCAGCTCAATCCAAAGACACTCGGTGCATTACTTTCTCACTTCGAGAACAAAGTTATGTTCCAGGGCTTTGTATGGAATATCAACAGCTTTGACCAGGAGGGCGTACAGCTTGGTAAAGTATTAGCAAAGAAAGTACTTGCTCATGATACAGACGGAGCACTTAAAGTTTATAGTGAGTTATTAAACATCTAATCAAATAACAGTTGATGTGGCTATCTTCCGGGGAACCGGAGGGTAGCCATTTTTAGTGTTGCTTACTTTTGTTCGACTTGTAAACAATAAGAGGAATCGTTATAATAAAGATAAGTGTATGGAGAGTGAGAAAGGAAAATAAGAATGGCAAAGTTTAAAGTATATGCAGTTGCAAAAGGCAGAAAAACAGGTGTTTTTAAAACTTGGGCGGAATGCGAGGCGCAGGTGAAAGGTTTTGCAGGACCTATCTTTAAAGGTTTTTTGAGTGAAGAAGAGGCAAATGATTGGCTGGAAAAAGGCGGGAAGAATGCATATAGCAACGGCGCAAAAGTGCAGAAAAAGAACGAAGAAGTAGTGGATATGGAGAATTTTAAACCAGAGGAGTTTTTCTGTGAGGATCACTTGGATACCAATATGCTGCCACCGGTTATGCCGGAAGCCTATGCTTTTGTTGACGGATCTTTTAATGAGTTTCATGAGGACGGAGCACGCTACGGTTTTGGTGGGATTTTACATGTTGATGGAAAAGATGAGTCGATTAAAGGGCATGGGAGCGAAGTTGAATTTGTAGTGTCACGACAGATTCCGGGAGAAGTATTTGGAGCACTTGCAGCAATTGAGAAGGCTGTTGAGCTTGGAGTGAAACATTTAGTTATTTTTTATGATTATAATGGTATTGGACATTGGGCGACTTCAGGAAAACGTTGGAAAGCCGAGAGTGCGATTGCCAGAAGATATGTGGAACGTTATGATGAGCTGAAAGAACAGATAAAAGTTAATTTTTATCATGTAAAGGCGCATGATGAGATAGAAGGTAATGAACTTGCAGATAAGATGGCGAAGAAGGAAGTTGGATTATTGTAGCCTGCATTTTATATGTAAGTGCATGTAACTTTAAAGAACAGTGTTTGTGAAAAGAGAAGGGATAATTCAAAACCGGTGGTAATGAATTATCCCATTTGATTTTTGTAAAACTAAACATTTTTTTTGACCGGTCCGGTCGAGTCACGGACAATCAACGGTGCCCGCAACTGTATTGATTCAATGGAAAGATTATTTAAAAGGCAGGAAACTGCATAATAACCACATTTTCCCAAACTAATTCGGTCTTGTCGAATTGTAGTAAGAGCTGGTGTGGTATATGCGGTCATTGGTAAATCATCGAATCCTATGATGCTGATATCTTGTGGAACTCGTAATCCCATATCGTGGCATTCTGTGAGTGCAGAGATGGCACGTATATCATGGGAGCATAAGATAGCTGTAACACCGTAATTGATAAACTGCGGGATGTAGGTGCGGGCAGATTCTGATACGTAGTATCCCAGACCAATATAATTGGAATTAATCTCTAAGTCATATTTATTCATTGCATCGAGATAAGCATTGTAACGAGCCTTCATAATGTGTGAATCAAGCGGGCCGGAAAGTAAAGCTATTTTGCGATGGCCTAAATCGTAAAGGTGTTTTACCGCCAACTCGAAAGCTTCCGGATTGTTGCAACCGATAGAGGCAACGTGCGGATTATTTTTAATGCGGTTATCATATAAAACCGTTGGAATCTGTGTGGAATGAAACTGTGTCATCCAAGGATCAGGCAAAGACATTCCTAAAATAAATGCTGCCTGGTAATTATATTCCATCATAAAAACATCATAAGGGGTATTCTTTTGTATCTCGGCTGTCAGTGGCACAATATCAACCGTCCAACCATCTGGCTCTGCCATCTGACGAAATCCTAAAATGATATCGTGTCCAAATTGATTTGGCGTTTCATAATTCATATTTTCTATTAGAATGCAGAGCTTCTTGCTTCTTTTTTGAGGTCGTCTATAATTATATCCCAGTTCAATGGCTGTTTCCTGAATTTTCTGACGCATTTTTTCGCTGATATCAGTAGCGTTATTGAGTCCTTTTGATACCGTACTTTTTGATATGCCGAGCTTTTCTGCGATGTCATTGATTGTTGCCATGAGTTCTCCTAAAAATTGTGAAAAATGTCCAAATAATAAAATTTTTATAAAAAAATTGTATCAGATGTAATTGTGAAAAACAAGGGAAAAAACAGGATGTAAGCGTTTACAAGAGGAGAAGAGGAGCTTTTTATGGATATGATGGTGTGTACAATTGGAAAATGCACCTAAAAGTTTCGAAACTTTGGTTTCGAAAAAGAGGAAAAGGGTGGTAAAAATATACAAAACAACAGATTTTGCGTTTCTTTTTTGGTCAATATAACGAAAAAAGAAGTTGACGGAAACGTTTTCGTGTGCTAACTTAAAAATACCAAAATTTTGCGAAAAATTTCGCGGTAATAATAAGGAGGAAAAAAATGAAAAAGATTTTAGCAATGGCATTAGTTGCAGCAATGTCTTTATCTATGCTCGCTGGATGCGGCGGATCAGACGATGCTAATGCAAACGCAGGCGCAAACACAGAAGTAGCTAGTACAGAAGCTACTACACCAGAAGTAACAGATGTAGCACTTAAAGTATGGTGCCCACAGAACCAGATCGACACAGGTCTTATCGCAGAACAGCAGGCAGCTTTCGCAGCTCTTCATCCAGAATGGAACATCACATGGACAACAGAAGCAGTTGGTGAAGACAACGCTAAGACAGAGATCTTAAAAGACGTTGAAATGGCAGCAGACGTATTCTTCTATGCAAATGACCAGGTAGTAGAACTTGTTAACGCAGGTGCTATCGCAAGACTTGGTGGTGCTGTAGAAGCTATGGTTAACGAAACAATCGCAGCTAACGTTGTTGATACAGTTAAAGTAGATGGCGCTTTATATGGTATTCCATTTACACACAACACATTCTTCATGTACTATGACAAAACATTATTAACAGAAGAAGATGTTAAATCTCTTGATGCTATCGTAGCTAAAGAAACAGCTGATGGCGTTTACAACTTCAACTTCGATTCAGCAGGTGGCTGGAAATCAGGTGCTTGGTATTACGGTGCTGGCTGTTCAGTATTCGGTGCTGACGGTAGCGATTTAGCAGCTGGTTGTGACTGGAACCAGGAAACAGGTATCGCTGTTACAACATACTTAATCAACTTAATCAATAATGAAAAAGTTGGTATGGGCTTAACAGTTGAAGAATTAGCAGTAGATCACAAGATTGGTGCTTGGTTCGACGGTGCTTGGAACTATGACAAATATTACGAAGCTTTAGGCGAAGACCTTGGTATGGCTACAATTCCTACATACAACTTAAACGGTACAGACGTACAGTTAAAAGGTTTCTATGGTTCAAAAGCTATCGGTGCTAACGCAAAATCTAAGAACTTAGCAGCAGCAGTTGCTTTCGCTGGTTTCTTAGGTGAAGAAGCTCAGCAGATCGCTCGTTTCGAAAAATCTGCTCAGATTCCTACAAACATCAACGCTGGTGCAATCGATGCAGTTCAGGCAGATGCAATGGCAGCAGTTATCGTAGCAGAATCTAACAACTGTTCAGTAGCTCAGCCTACAGCAGCAGCATTCAGCTCAAGATACTGGAACTACACAGATGCTATCACAACAGCTATCAAAACTGGCGAATTAACAGAAGCTAACGTACAGGAATACATGGATGGTTATGTTGCATCTATGACAGCAGAATAAGATATATTTTATAATAAGTATTTTATGAAATAGTGGTATTTAGAACAGCAGGGGTACTTAGGTATCCTTGCTGTTTCCTAAATTATATAAATTTTAACGAAAGTTAGAGAGAAAGTAGGAGGTTAGTTTATGGGAATCTTTAAAAATAAAGTCAAAGATCCATATTTTGTGAAACCTTCCGATGCAACCATTTCACAGTGTTTCAAGAAAGGTGATATGATTACCAAATTATCTTTCTTCATTTTAGGTCTTGGGAACTTTCTGAATAAGCAGTTTGCGAGAGGTATAGTTTTCCTAGGGGTTGAAATCGGCTATATTATTTATATGCTGAGTTTTGGTATTGGGTCGCTCGGAGATATGGTTACCCTTGGTACAGCAGAACAGATGGAAGTATGGGATGATGCATTGGGCATCTATACTTATACTGATGGTGATAACTCGATGTTGTGCTTATTGTTTGGTGTAATTACAGTATTTGTTACTTTTGCATTTATCTTCTTTGCATTAATGTCAGGAAAGAGTGCATTTGCTACACAATATCGTAAAGAGCATGGAATGAAGGTGCCATCATTTATGGATGATCTTCGTTCAATCAAAGAAGAAAACTTACATAATGCTTTCTTAGCACTTCCAATTGTAGGTATTTTAGTATTTACTATCACACCATTAATATTTACTATTTTGATTGCGTTCACAAACTATGACCGTAATCATCAGCCACCAGGAAACTTATTTGACTGGGTTGGTTTAGCAAACTTCGAGTCATTCCTTTCATCAGGAGGTCGACTCGCTAATACATTCTGGCCTGTATTAGGCTGGACATTAATTTGGGCAGTATTTGCAACAATTACCTGTTACGTAGGCGGGTTAATTCTTGCACTTTTAATAAATCGTAAAGGTACGAAGGCAAAAGGCTTCTGGAGATTTATGTTCGTTATCTCTATTGCTGTACCACAGTTCGTAACTTTACTTAGTATGAAAACAATTTTTGCGGATAATGGTCCTGTTAACGTGTTATTACGTGATTGGGGATTTATTGGTGCAAATGAATCAATTTATTTCTTCACAGATGTTACAATTGCACGAATTTTGATTATCTGCATTAACTTCTGGATTGGTGTTCCATTTACAATGTTGTCTACAACAGGTATTTTACAGAACATTCCAGAAGAATTATATGAAGCAGCAAAGATCGATGGTGCTAATGCAATCACAATTTTCTTTAAGATTACATTACCATACATGATCTTCATTATGACACCAAGCTTAATTACATCCTTCACAGGTAACATCAATAACTTTAACGTTATTTACTTGTTATCAGGTGGTGGACCAACAAGTACAGAGTATTACTTTGCAGGAAAAACAGACCTTTTGGTTACATGGTTGTACAAGTTAACAATCGATCAGAAGGACTACAACTTAGGAGCTGTTATCGGTATCTTAACATTCATCGTATTAGCGACAATATCGCTTGTTACATACCGCAACACTGCTTCTTATAAAGATGAGGGGGCGTTCCAATAATGAAGAAAAAGAAATTTATTGTAGATACAGCCGTCCATGTGTTGTTGGCTGTGCTTAGTGTTATCTGGGTACTTCCTATCGTGTATGTAATTCTTACATCATTCAGAAAAGAATTAGGTACCTATAAGAGTTATATTATTCCAAAGGAATTTACACTAAATAACTATATTAATTTATTTGGTGATAATCAGATTCTTGATTTCAAACAGTGGTTCCTTAATACATTTGTAATTGCCTTATTTACAATGCTTATCTCAGGTTTCATGGTATTGGCAGTATCATACTGTATGAGCCGTTTGAGATTTAAGATGCGTAAACCATTCATGAACGTTGCATTAATCCTTGGTATGTTCCCTGGTTTCATGTCAATGTTTGCAATTTACTACATTTTAAAAGGACTTGGTTTCCTTGAGACAGGTTTATTAAAGCAGATTGCTTTGGTTATGGTATATTCCGGTGGTGCCGGACTTGGTTTCTACATGGCAAAAGGTTTCTTCGATACAATTCCGATTACAATCGACGAAGCTGCATATATTGACGGTGCTTCTAAATGGGAGACTTTCAAATATATCACATTACCAATGTCAAAACCGATTATTACCCATACATTACTTACTGCATTTATGGGTCCTTGGACAGACTATATCATGGCAAAAGTTATCTTAGGCCAGGATACAAAATACTACACAATCGCTATTGGTCTTTGGACAATGTTAGAAAAAGAATATATCGATTTATACTTCACCCAGTTCTATGCGGGTTGTGTAATCATTTCGATTCCGATTTCTATCTTGTTCTTGCTGACTCAGAAG
>JAFYQA010000054.1 GCA_017547315.1 Roseburia sp.
CGGTTCGATTCCGGTCGCCGGCATTCGTGGTGACCACGACAAGTGAATATGTGTGCGTAGCTCAGCTGGATAGAGCACTTGGCTACGGACCAAGGTGTCGGGAGTTCGAATCTTCTCGCGCACGTATAAAGTCCTCTGGAACGAAAGTTCCAGAGGTTTTTTTGTGTTCTTTTGGATTTTGACTTGTTTCCAAAAGTTTAATCGGGTATGTTTATTAAAACTATTTCGAAAAGATTAGAAATACGAGTCAGTATTTGAAAGTATCAAGTATAAAGAAAATGTAGCAGATGTATGAAAAAGACAGTATTTGGAGTGAACAGTATGCGAGTATACGAAAAAAAGATGGGAATTTTGAGGGCTAGAATATTTTGGTAAGAGTTCGCTTTTATGGGGAAGAATGGAAAAAGGGATTGTCATATATAGGCATTATGGTGTAATATTAATAGGATGAATTAGTATAGTATTATAGGGGAAATTACTAATTTTAGGAGCAAGGATAGATTTTACGAAAGCGGTAGGTAGATATATGGAGATACTAAAGATCCCAGCAGGAGAGGTTATTGCGAAAAGAAAAGATAATGTACGTGAATGGTACTTAATTCAGGAAGGTACTGTAATTCAGAAATTCGATTTTGCGGAAGTTACATTAGGTAGAAATGCAATTATCGGAATTTTAGCTCGTGATTATTTCCCTTGTGATGTCATAGCACAGTCAGATGTAACATTAGCTGTTTTTTCATGTGGTAATTATGAAGATTTGAAGCGTATTTTGGGGAATCAAGAAAAGTTGCGTAGCATTTTCTTAAAAACAGCGATTGAACAAAGACACCAAATGTTTTGTTTGTATGCAGATTTGCAGTTGAAGACGCGTCAGTTTCATGCATTTGTCGAATCTGTTTACAATGAATACAAAAATATTTGTGGTCAGTTAAAGATAGAAGAGCAACCTTTTACTCGAATGGAACATTTTGAACCATTGGATATGAAACATAAAGCGGATAACTGGGAAATTAATAACAGCATTAGCTTGGTTAAGAGCTATATGTTAGAGTATATTCGTTTGATGGAAAAAGATGACAGTTTGTGCATTGGTTGTATTATGGAAGCTTCTGCACAGATGCGCCGAGTGACACAAGGTATCGGTGAGATGGAGACTTATTTGTTATATAATAAGGATATTCTCTTGGCAGAAACCGGAAATGATATTTTTCATTTATTTTTTGACTTGGCAATACGTGCAAGTGCTAATCAGTATGAGATTGAAAGTATTAGAAAACCAATTGATCTCTTAGTTGAATTCATTACAAAAATGAAATTTTATGATGAAAAACTTATTTCTTATAGAACGAATGAGTATCGAACCTATGATTTTGACAGCAGTGCATTGAATGAGTTTACAACAATTGGTTTAGAAGAAGGTCAGCAGGTATTTAGCGAAGAATCACGTGAAGTTGTTGACTATTTGGAACATATTTTAAGTTATGCAGGTAAGGCGGAAAATGAAGTAGAAGATATACGTAAGAAAATAGAAGCATTTCGTGATTTACCGGATATGTTCTCTACTGAGCATGAAGCTTATATGATTCGTAAGCAGTTGATTCCAATATTCTATGATGTATATACTAGAATTTTCATGCGCATTATGAAAGAAAATGAAGAACCAACGCCGATAGTAAAGATGTTCCTAAATTTCGGATTTATGGATCCACAATTGGCGGGCGAAGAGAATGTAAATATGCTTTATGAATTGACAAATCATTTGGAAAAATGTAACTCAGAGCATATTTATACTATATTTAATTGGCTTAAGGCAGTTTATGAAGGAAAAAAAGAACCTTCTAAAAACGAGTTCGATTTAGATTATCCTGCTTATTTGGCAGATCAGAGAAAGAGCGGAGCGATAAGACCAAGTGATGTAGATGCACTTTTGAAAAATCAGGAAGAAAAAGTGAAGTTCGAAATTAAGAATATGTTTGCTTCTGGTAACCGTATTACATATGGCAAAATCTCAACATATTGTCCAATTTTAGGTGAATATGATTTGATTAATTCGGTTGACAAGATGTTAGTTACTACAGAGCGTTTAGAGGAATCTTTGAATCAGATTCGAAAACTTGATTTTTCTGTATTTTATCGTGAAGATATATTTTCAGATCCAGCAAAGGATATTAATCGTGAAACAATTATGAGGGAAATTCTTCCGGATATTATTTTGATGCCAAATGTAGGTATGAAGGCAATGATGTGGCAGGAGACTGCAGGTGTTAAACGTACCACACCGGGACGATTCTTATTCCCAATTTTTACAGCAGCCGATATTGATGAGATGATGTTAGAAACAGTAGGACGTTTTCGTTGGGAAATCTGTAGAAAAGAGCAAGGTGTTCGTTGGAATGATATTCGTGAGAAGTCTCTTACATCCGAATATTGTGACTACATTCAGTTTTATCGTAAGAATAGTGAATTATCAGCGGATGCAAAAGAGAAGATTAAGAGTCAGTTATTGAGAGCACGTAATAATTATCGTGAAGTATTTGTGAAAGATTACGTAAATCTTATGAAGTATGAGTCAAAAGGAAGTTTCCGTCTGAATCGTATTGCGAGAGATATTCTAGTGCGTAATTGTCCATTTACAAAAGAGACTCGAGCAGAATTAAAAGCAAATCCAATGTACACAAGTTCTATGTCACGTTATGAGATTGAAACTGCTAAAAAGATGCAGAGAATTGTTGGTGTATATGAGAAATATAAAAAAGCTGGTGGTACAATTACCCAAGAGCTTCGTGATAATTTATTATACTACCAGATGTAAATGATAATTTCATAAAGAGATGTGATTGTTTGTGCTGTGAAAAGAGGCTAGACTAATGTTTGTAAAAATTTTCCAGTATGAATAAAAATATATTTGCTTCAAATACTATAGAGGCAGTGAAGAACTGTAACACTTAACTTTTAGGAGGCAAATATCATGGCAAAGAACACAAGTACAAATTGTGGCACAAAAAACAGTACACAGAACAATTCTCAGAACAACTCTCAGAATAATTACCAGAACAAAAATGCCCAGAATGGTACAAACAAATCTGAGAATAAATCTTCAAACAAATCTGCACAGAATGCAAGAAATAGTTACGAAGATTAATTCAAGTAGACTAGTTTATGTGTAGAGAGAATGGCATATAATATAGTAAAAGCCATAGCAGGTTACAAGTTATCTTGTAACCTGCTTTTTCGTGGAGGTAGTATGCCATTTTTCATTTTGCATCCAAGAGAACTAGAGTCAATCAGAAAAGAAAAAAAAGCAATGGTTGTAGATTTGAGGGAAAGAGAAAAATACCAAAAATATCATTATAAAAATGCGGTTAGTATCCCCTATTGCGAAAATTCAAATTGGTTAAATTGTTTTCGGAAAGATCAGGTATATATTTTATATTGTGATTATGGAAATATTAGTCTTCTCGTGGCAAGAATGTTGGCGCAGCGGGAGATAACTGCATATACCGTGATAGGTGGCGCAGAGGAATTGCAACATCATAATTTATAGTGTCAGGTCGAAAAAGGAAGAGATGGGAAGCAGGAGATTGGTAATGAAAAGGGCAATTTTATAGATTGACAGTTGAAAATATAACCGATAAGATATACACATAAGTATCAAAAATCGTTATTGCCACGTAGAAGTGAGTAGTAACGGAAAAGGAGTGCGCATGAAAACATTCGAACTTTTAGTGCCATGTCATTTTGGCCTGGAAGCAGTTTTGAAAAAAGAAATTTACGATTTAGGTTATGAAATTTCAAAAGTAGAAGATGGGCGAATTACCTTCTTGGGAGATGAGGAGGCGATTTGCCGTGCCAATATATTTTTACGTACAGCGGAACGAGTAATGATTCAGGTAGGGCGTTTTAAAGCGACTACTTTTGAGGAATTGTTTCAGGGAATTAAAGCGATTCCATGGGAAGAGTATGTACCGGAGAATGGAAAATTCTGGGTGAAGAAAGCTTCTTCTATCAATAGTAAGTTATTCAGTCCATCAGATATTCAGTCTATTGCGAAAAAAGCGATGGTAGAGCGTATGAAGCAGAAATACCATAAGGAATGGTTTGCTGAGGATGGAGCACCTTATCCGGTAAGAATTTTCTTATTAAAGGATGAAGTGACGGTTGCGATTGATACATCCGGAGAATCGCTGCATAAGCGTGGTTACAGAACTATGACAAGTAAAGCACCGTTGACAGAGACTTTAGCTGCGGCACTTATTTTATTGACGCCATGGCGTCCGGACCGTATCTTAGTGGATCCATTCTGTGGTAGTGGAACATTTCCAATAGAGGCAGCGATGATAGCAGCGAATATTGCACCGGGAATGAACCGTGAATTTACTGCAGAGAAATGGACAAATCTGATTGATAAAAAATTATGGTATGAGTGTGTGCAGGAAGCTGAGGATATGATTGATACCACGGTAGAAGTGGATATTCAGGGATATGATATTGATGGAGATGTGGTTAGAGCTGCAAGAGAGAATGCAAAACGTGCAGGTGTAGAGCATATGATACATTTCCAGCAGCGTGCAGTAGCAGATTTACGCCACCCGAAAAAATATGGTTTTATTATTTCGAACCCACCATATGGCGAACGATTAGAGGAAAAAGAAGACTTGCCAAAATTATATGGTGAGATTGGCGCAGCATATCAGAATCTGGATGCATGGTCGATGTTTTTGATTACCAGTTATGAAGATACAGAGCGTTATATCGGGCGCAAAGCTGACAAGAATCGAAAAATTTACAATGGTATGTTAAAAACATATTTTTATCAGTTTATGGGTCCTAAGCCACCAAGACGTCCAAAAAGGGAAGAATAGTTAGGAGTGTAGATTATGCAGTATATAAAGAGATATATTGCTTTTACGCTGGTATTAGTAATCGGTTTTTCGTTAAAATTTAATACATTTGCAGAAAATTATCAGCAAGTCAGCAGTTTTCGCGGAGCATCGATACAAAAAGAGAATTGGAATCCGTTAATCGCTGACAGTGTAAATGAAAGTCTGTTTTCTATCGTGATTGATAATAAAGAGTATACGAATGAAGAGTATCCTTTTTATATGAATGAGGATTTAAATATTATGCTTCCTACGAATATGCTGTCAGATGCACTGAATTGTAGTGCACACGTATATACGGGTGATAGATTGGTATTAGAAAAGCATAGTAGCAAGTTGGTATTTGACTTGAATGAACGAACTGTTGAAGTAAATGGAGAGCACATGCCGGTTATTTCTCCGTTGGTTTATAACAATAATGATTTGTATGTAAGTCTGAATGATATTTCTTCTTATATGAATTATTCTTATAATTGGAATGTGGAAGAGAATCAGGCACAGGCAGCGGATACGTATAACAATACCTCTATTTTTCCAACGAAATATGATTTGCGGGAAAGAATGAGGGTATCTAATATCAGAAATCAGGGGAATAACGGAACCTGTTGGGCATTTGCTGCATTGAGTGCTATGGAGTCAGTATTACTGCCGGAAGAGACACAGCAATTCGCAGTAGACCATATGACGCTTGAGAATGGATTTAATCTGACACAGCAGGATGGCGGTGAATATACGATGGGTATGGCGTATCTGGCATCCTGGCAGGGACCGGTGTTAGCAGAGGGTGACCCATACGGAGATGGAGTTACAGATGAAACTCTTGAAACGGTAAAACACGTGCAGGAAATGCAGATAATTGGTGCAAAAGATTATGAAAAGATTAAAGAGGCTGTATTCAAATATGGAGGAGTACAGACTTCTATTTATAGTGCATTAAGAAGTGCAAAATCAGAGTCTGAATATTATAATCCGGAAACGAAAGCATATTGCTACATTGGTACAGAAAAACCGAATCATGATGTGGTAATTGTGGGATGGGATGATAATTATTCTAAGAGTAATTTTTCTGTGGACTTAGAAGGTGATGGAGCATTTATATGTCAAAACAGCTGGGGAAGCAGTTTTGGTGAACAGGGATTTTTCTATATTTCCTATTATGATACGAATATTGGTACACATAGTGTGTCATATACGAGAATTGATACAACAGCAAATTATGATAATATCTATCAGAGTGATTTGTGTGGATGGATAGGACAGTTAGGCTATAATAAAGAGAGTATTTTCGGTGCGAATGTTTTTACAGCAGAATCAGATGAAGTATTGAAGGCGATAAGTTTTTATGCCACAGGAAAGGATACGGAATACGAGCTTTTTGTAGTGCCGGAATTTAATGGTACGGAATCTTTAAATGAGAGAATTCCGGTAGCTTCTGGAAAGTTAAGTAACGCAGGATATTATACGATAGATTTTAGCCAGGAGATTCCGATTAACGCAGGTAAAAAATATGCAGTAATTGCGCATATTATTACACCGGATGCAGTTCATCCATTAGCAATTGAATATGCGGCAGACAAAGCGACTGCAAATGTGATTACGGAGGATGGAGAAGGCTATATCAGTACCAATGGAAATGATTGGGAAGATGTAAAGGGAGTAATAGATAGTAATCTGTGTATAAAGGCATTTAGTAAAAAACGCTAAAGAGGATTTGTGTGGAAGAAAAATTAATAAAATATACTGCGATGGTACTAGTAGGAATTACGGTAGTATTTTCGGTATTATATATAAAATTGCCGAATGTGAAGGCATGGACAATGGCTAGGCAGCCTATTGAAGAACAAACGAATATGGATGTACCGGTAGTAGGTGATATAGAGATTCGTGAGGAAGAATATGATATGCATCTGCGTCTGTTGATTCCGGAGGGAAGTAACGGAGAGCAGATTCAGATTAGAAATGATTATGTAGCACGGACAGTGTATATAGAGATTCCTCATACAGACGAAAGTTATTTTGAGAATGCGCCTATTATGGGAAGCAGCGATCATATAGAAGGACTTCGCTATGTACAGGGGAAAGAAGTAGACACTATCTCAGTTACAACAGACGAGGTATATGAATTTCTTACAGCGTATGATGAAGAATATTTTTATTTAGATTTGGTAAAACCGAAAGAACTGTATGAGTACGTAGTCGTAGTGGATGCCGGACATGGTGGAAAGGATGGAGGCGCGGAACAGGCAGGCATATTGGAAAAGGATATCGACCTAGCGATTGTTTTGGCGCTGAAAGAACTTTTGGATACTTCAGAAGATGATATAAAAGTATATTATACACGTACAGATGATAGTAATCCAAGCTATGAGAGTCGCGTAGGATTGGCAAATGAAGCAGAGGCAGATTTGTTTATCAGCGTACATAATAATTCTTACAGAAGTTCTTCAGAAATCAAAGGAACTGAGGTAATGTACAGTGAATCGTTTGTGGGAAGGTTTTCTAGTCAGCGATTAGCAGAGATCTGTATGGAAGAACTTACGAATGTATTAGGAAGTAATGACAGAGGTATTTTAAAAGGCGACAGTATTTATATTATTAAAAATAGTGAAGTACCAGTAGCTTTAATTGAGGTTGGTTTTATGACTAACCGGGAAGAATTGAAATTATTAAATTCAGAAACATATCAGAAAAAAACAGCGGAAGCCATTTATAACGCGATATTTCAGGCTTTAGAAGAGGTTTCTGCTATTGAGGAATGAAGAGGTAACGGAATGAGTAGAATTGTATTTGCAACAGGTAATGAAGGAAAAATGAGAGAAATCCGCGATATTATGTCGGATATGGAGATGGAAGTAGTATCCATGAAGGAAGCTGGAATCAGTGTAGAGGTAGAAGAAAACGGAACAACGTTCGAGGAAAACGCAGTTATTAAAGCACAGGCAATTGCAGCAATGACAGATGATATTGTATTAGCAGATGATTCCGGTTTGGAAGTAGATTATTTGAACAAAGAGCCTGGAATCTATTCGGCACGTTATATGGGAGAAGATACACCTTATTCAATTAAAAATCAGGCTATTTTAGACCGAATGGACGGGGTTCCAAAAGAAGATCGCAGTGCGCGTTTCGTATGTGCAATTGCAGCAGTATTGCCAAATAAAGAAGTTATCGTAGTTCGTGAGACGATTGAAGGTTACATCGGATTTGAAATTGCAGGATGCCATGGTTTTGGTTATGACCCGATTTTTTATACAGATGAATTGGGATGTTCGACAGCGGAGATTCCGGAAGAACAGAAAAATCTTATTAGCCATCGTGGAAAAGCTTTGCGTGTTATGCGAGAAAAACTTCTTTCACGTGGTGTTAAATAGGTACAGCGGAGAAATCATATGAAGGTATTGATTGTTAGCGATACACATGGAAGACATTACAATCTAGAAGAGATTTTAGAGCGTGAAAAACCGTTGGATTTATTAATTCATCTAGGAGATGCAGAGGGTGCAGAAGATTATATAGAAGTCATTGCAGAATGTCCGGTGGAAGCAGTGGCAGGAAATAATGACTTTTATACAAATCTGCCAAGAGAGTTAGAAATACAGATTGGGGCTTATAAAGTATTAATTACTCACGGACATTATTATTATGTCAACGGGGGGATTGAACATATAAGAAGAGCTGTACTGGAACGTAATATCGATATTGCTATGTTTGGTCATACGCACAAACCATTTTTTGAAGAAGATGAAAATGTAATTATTTTAAATCCTGGAAGCATTTCTTTTCCAAGACAGGAAGGAAAAAATCCTTCTTATATGGTTATGAATCTGGATGAAGAGGGAAAAGCAAAGTTTTTATTGTGCTATTTGTATTAGGAATGTTTGAATTGTGCATACTTTATGTACAATTCAAACAAATACGAAGAAAAACGAAAAAACATTAAAAAAAGTGTTGACATTATAGGTGCGATGTAATATAATAATTTTCGTGTTAAGCAAACGACACGAAAAACAAAATCCTTCGGGGTGTGGCTCAGCTTGGCTAGAGCGCCTGGTTTGGGACCAGGAGGTCGCAGGTTCGAATCCTGTCACCCCGACTTCATGCGGGTGTAGTTCAATGGTAGAACACCAGCCTTCCAAGCTGGATACGTGGGTTCGATTCCCATCACCCGCTTTTCATTTGCCAATAGGCGGATGCAATGTGTCCATAGCTCAGCTGGATAGAGCAACGGCCTTCTAAGCCGTGGGTCGGGGGTTCGAATCCCTTTGGGCACATTAAGTTCTTAAGTGACTTGATGTGAGGTCGGTTGCTAAAGAAACTTATATGGTGGGTATGGCGCAGTTGGTTAGCGCGCCAGATTGTGGCTCTGGAGGCCGAGGGTTCGAGTCCCTCTATCCACCCTAGTTGCAAGTGCAACAATTGTTTGAGCGAGTAGTGATTAAGATGCTTGCAGGAACATACGAGGAGCACCGCGACAACACGAGATATTATCTCGAAATGTTGGGCTATCGCCAAGCGGTAAGGCACTGGATTTTGATTCCAGCATTCGTAGGTTCGAATCCTACTAGCCCAGCTTAAACAAAAGAATATATGGGATATTAGCTCAGTCGGTAGAGCACTTGACTTTTAATCAAGTTGTCCGGGGTTCGAATCCCCGATGTCTCATGCAAAAAAAGAACATCACAGTTTACTGTGGTGTTCTTTTTTTGCATGAAATATCGGGGATTTCTTAAACCCCCTAGACAATCCGGGGGCGAACCTGAGCGTAGCTACGAGAAGAGTAGACACACAAGAAGAGCCAGCTCCTGTGCTTGCACAAGGGACTAGCTCTTCTTGTGTGGATATTCGGCGACAGCCGGACAACGAAAGAAGCATTGCTTCTTGAGTGGCTTCTCGTAGCAAGCGGGGATGGTTAAGAAACTTTCTTGAGTTATATAACTATACTATAATATGAACAAATTTGGATTTGTGGAGATGTTGCTACTTTGCATGCTTTAAACTGCTTCTTCTGGAAATGTTTTATTTCAAAATATTTTAGAAGTTTCTCATTTTAAGCTGGAACATTTTTCTTCACCTCCCGCCTGTATTGTATTTTCTTTATTTTCGTCGGTCTATAATTTATACCTTCACCCGACTTATTACTTATCTTTCCCATATAGTCGGGTGGTATTTAGGAAAGTTCACCGACTATTCTAAGAATTTGTGTTTTTTGTCGGTCGCAAATTTCTCTATATACCAGACTATTTTATAATTTTTTATGTTTAGTCGGTTACATATTTTTTTATCATCCGACTACTCTTTTGATTTTTCGAAAGAGTCGGGGCACATCATAAAATGCTCCCCGACTAAACTTGACAATTTATAAGCCAGTCGGGCGGACACTAAAAATCGAGCCCGACTATTTTTAACTTTTTAGGAATTAGTCTGGCTACGCACCAGAAATTGCTGAAAAAGATCTCCCAAAATCCCAATTTTATGGAGGTAAGCATGAAAAAACGACTATTAATTATGGGTGATTTAGAGACAGGCAGAGAAGTATTGGATGTGCAAGGTTTGTAAGCGGTAATAGAAGAATGAATTGAGGAAAAACGAGTATACTTGTATATAGAATGATGGTTGGGGTAGTATATTATGAAAAAATCAATTTTCTATTGGCAGGTAGCAGGAACTCTTTTTACAATAGTGCTTGGTGTATTGCTTCATTTTCTGTTCGATATGACGAATCAAAATGTGATTGTGGCGTTGTTTGCTGCGGTGAATGAGTCGATTTGGGAACATTTGAAGTTGCTGTTTTATCCGATGTTTTTATTTGCGATCATCGAAAGTAAATTTTTTGAACAGGAGTATGAACAGTTCTGGTGCGTGAAGTGGAAAGGAATTCTTTTGGGACTGTTATTAATACCAGTGTTTTATTACACGTATACAGGTGCGCTGGGAGTGTCGGCAGACTGGGTCAACATTGCTAACTATGTGGTTAGTGTTGGAATTGTATTTTTGGTAGAGATAAGAATGTTTCGAAAAGGCAGACCATGTATTTTGAATTCGGAGGCAGCAATTGTTGTGTTATGTATGATAGCGATTGTGTTCTCGGTGTTTACTTTTGCAACACCGAAACTTCCGATTTTTAAAGACCCAATTATGGGGACATATGGATTCTTTGAACTAAAATAGGGCAGCCGCGATTGCGGTTGCCCTTTCTGTCTTCATCTAAATACGAATATCGATGTTGCCACCGAGATGAGGGTTAACGGATTGTTCCATCATTTTCATCATCTGTGCATTTAATTGTTCGTTTAATTCCATTGTCATATCAAGCATTGCAACGCTTACTACTTCTGGTAATGATACAGGACTTGTAGAGGTGCCGATGTTATAAGATGATACAGCACTTAATGCAGAACTTACATTAGCAATATCCATAAAGCCTCCTTGTTTTCCAAGAAAAATGCGACTGCCCCAAAAGCTAAAACTTTTGCAGGAGCAGAGGATTTTGATGTCTTGTGTTTTGTAATCGAATTTCCGTATGTTTATTATGACATCTTTTGTGGATAAATGCAATGAAATATTTTTTCTTGTGGAATAGGGAAGAAGTGTTATAATTTTGAATATAGGTTTTGTGTGAAGAATAATTGTGAAATGAGGGATTTTGTTGAAGAAAAAGGTTTGTATTGAAACGACATCAATGTCGCTGCATATCATGGCGATGGTTTTTATGCTGTGTGACCATCTGTGGGCGACGGTGGTGCCAGGGAATGACTGGCTGACTTGCGTGGGGCGTGTAGCATATCCGATTTTTGCATTTATGATTGTGGAAGGATATTTTCATACGCATAATTTGAAAAAATATGTGATGCGCTTATTGACGTGGGCGGTGATTTCGGAGATACCGTTTAATCTGGTGATGGGAAGTAGATTGTTCTATCCAATTCATCAGAATGTGTTGTGGACGTTTTTGATTGGTATTTTGTGTATTTATATAAATGAACGGGCGAAGGAAAAAGGCGGCGTGGTACGACGTGTGCTCGTAGGTGGAGCGTCGATTGTACTTTCTTTTGTTCTGGGACTGGTAGGTTTCGTAGATTATAATTATGCCGGAGTGCTGATGGTGCTTGTCTTTTATTTTTTTAGAGGGCAAAAGTGGTGGTATTTTCTCGGACAAGTGTTATTACTATGGTATATCAATGTGGAAATGTTGAGTGGCTACGCTTATGAGGTGCAGTTGTTTGGGGAGACACGGTTTATTGTGCGGCAGGGATTTGCACTTTTGGCATTGATACCAATTTGGTTGTATCGTGGAAAACAGGGGCCACATAATAAGGCATTGCAGTACTTTTATTATGCATTTTATCCAGCGCACTTGTTGGTGCTGGCGTTGGTGCGGATGGTGTAGGGAGAAATTATGGCAAAGGTGAAATTGATGATTACAGAAAGTAATTGCAGAAGTGGTTATTTTAAAAGTGGTGAAGAATTTATTGTAGAAGATTTGTGCCCGCCGCTATGTCATGAGCTTTGGAACCAGATTTATCCGTATGTGTTTGCACTACAGAATGGTGCGAACTTGGATTATGGGAATGAGAAAGCGCAGCAGTTTGATGCCAAGTGTCCGGATGGTGGCAGAGTTAGTGTGCATGGTGAGGTTGTAGAGGAGTAGAGATGATCGAAACAAGAGATTTAATTCTTGATAAAGGAAAATTTGAAGACTGGGAGGCCATGTATAAAAATATATGGAGTCATGATGAAAGTGCGCAGTACATGCTATGGAGGCCTGTGCATACAGAAGAAGATGCGCAGGAAAGAATGAAGAAAAATATTTCCTTCATGCAAAAGTATGAGTTGGCGTGGTTTATATATGAAAAGTCCAGTGGTGAAGCAATTGGATTCGCAGGGATGGAACAAATTGGTGAAGGTGTGTATGAAGATACTGGTATAGCCATTGGACCTGCTTTTACAAGAAGGGGGTATGGAAAGCAAATATTAATGGCACTTGTGAATAAAGCATTTATTAATTTGGGTGCAGAGAAATTTGTGTGTTCTTGCAGGAGCCGAAACGAAGCATCAAAACAGTTGCAGATTTCATGTGGATTTGTGTATAGTCACTCTGAAAATAAAATAGACCCTAGAGATGGAAAGGAGTACATACTGGATTATTATGAACAACGTAAATAGAACATTATACATCCCGCTCTATGGCAAAGCATACGTGAGCAAAAAAGGAATCATTTTAGGAGATAAAAAGGCAGAAGAAATCTGGGCGGCAGAGGGCTTTGCATTGAAAGGAAAATCAAAGTCCAAGTGGCTCGCGTATTACATGGGAATGCGTTCAGCAGTTTTCGATAACTGGCTGAGAGTACAGATGGCGGACGACGCGAGTGCGGTTATCATTCACATCGGCTGTGGCATGGATAGCCGTGTGATTCGTGTGGGTACAAATAGACATGTTTGGTATGATGTGGATTTTCCAGAAGTAATAGAAGAACGAAGTCGTTTCTATCAGGAAGACGAAAGTTATCACATGATTGCAAGTGATGCAAGAAAGATGGAGTGGCTGGAAGCATTGCCGGAAAACGCCAATGCCATTGTGGTAATGGAAGGCGTGAGTATGTACATGCAGTTAGAAGAGCTGCAGGCCTTGTTAAAGGGCGTATGTGCACATTTTAAACAGACAAAGGTGCTGATGGATTGCTATACTACTTTTGCGGCAAAAGCATCGAAATATAAAAATCCAATTAATGACGTAGGGGTTACTACGGTGTATGGACTTGACGAACCGCGCCTTTTAGAGGAAGGAAGCGGTCTGCATTTTGTGAAAGAACATGAAATGACACCGGATGCTTTTGTGAATGAATTGGAGGGTATGGAAAAAGCTATTTTTAAACGTGTTTTCGGCGGAGCAGTTTCTAAAAAAATGTATCGCCTATATGAGTATGTGAGTAAATAAGTGTAGTTTTTTGGCGTGTTGATGAACGAGAAAAGATAAAGTTTTGGAGGATAACTATGATTTGTATAGTGATTGCAAATGTGATTGATTTTATTGCATCTATGGTGCAGATATATTCCGGCACGGTAAAAGATAAAGGGAAGCTTTTGTTGTGGCAGATTGTACAGCTTGGTATGCAGACTGTGAGTATGGTGTTACTTGGTGCGATTCCGGGAGCAATCAGTAATGTACTGTCTTGTATTAGAAATTATTTGTGTTATAAAAATATTTTTACATGGCCGATTAAAATTGTTTTGATTGTTCTGTCAGGTGTGTTGACGGTGGCGTTTAACAATCAAGGGCTTCTCGGATATCTGCCGTTTGTAGTATGCACCGTTTATGTGTTATTGATGGATATGAAGGACCCGGTGAAGTTCAAACTTTTGGTGACATTGACTTTTGTTCCGTGGGTGTTCTATTTCCTGATTATTAAATCTTATACGGGAGCATTTTTTGCGGCGATGTCGGTAGTGACAAGTTTATGGACATGGTTTAAGATGAGACGTGGTGCGGAGGATGCGTAAAAAGTAAGGGGAGAAGAGATGGAAGCAAGAACATTTTTGGATGTACTTAGTGTAGCAGAGCGCTTAAAGGATGTTACAAGACATAGTTACACCTCAGGTGGAAGACATGAGAGTGTGGCAGAGCATAGCTGGCGAGCAGCTCTGATGGCATATTTTTTGAGAGATGAATTCCCAGAAGCAGACATGGATAAG
>JAFYQA010000055.1 GCA_017547315.1 Roseburia sp.
AGTTAAGAAAACCAGGGGAACTTTAAATGAGGGCAATACGTCAAGTTTTTTATGACTTGATGTATTGCCCTCATTTGATGCATTTGTAATGAAACGTGCATTACAAATGGAATATGATTTTGTTTGCGTTTATATGCGCACTTTGCCTACGATTTTTTTGATATTACCGTTTTGCCCTACCTTTTGCCCTGGTTTGTGTAGCTCATGTGGCAATACGATAACATATTCTCCGGGACCTAGAATACGAGAAAAATTTTTTTGCGGGTTCTTGAAAAACATAATGTCTTTTTCTGCATCATAAGGAGTATCTAATTCCATGTACTCTTCAAAACTAACATCTACATGTTCCTGCCCATCTACAATGTATTGAATATCTATATAATTTTTGTGCGCTTCGTAAATGCTATCAGTAGGCTCTTTTGCTTCGTATTCCATATAGTTATAAAAGAATTCGTCATTTACTTCATGCTTTCCTGGTGTTAGATCGTTCGGATCTAAATTTTTGATATAGTCGAGAGCTTCTGTTATTTTTTCATACAAGGTTTTTTGTGTCATCGAAGACCTCCGTTTGAATTGTTCAAGCTAATTGTTGTTTAGTAGTTTCGTTGCAAGATGATTTGCCCCTAAAAGACCTGCACTATTGCCTAATTCTGCTGGTAAAATTTTTACATGAGAAAAGCTAGGCATAATGTATTGACTCATTTTTTGATGAATCTTCTCAAGAATCAGTGGCTGAACCATAATACCACCACCTACAATGATACAAGATGGATTGAAAATATGAGTGAGTGTTGCAAGTCCTATCATAATTTCATCTACCCATGCATCTAAAATGTTCATGACCTGCGGATCATCAATTCGCGCAAATATTTTTTTCCCATTGTCAAGAGTAGGCTCGTATGCCATAGCATTTTTGACAAGGGCAGTTGTAGAGGCATATCGCTCATAACAACCATCATAGAAATCTTCTTTTCCGATTCTTTCATCGCTGTGAGTTACGATAGCTCCAAACTCAGCAGCAGAAAAACTTGAACCGTGGTAAACGGTCTTGTTTTGTATAATGGCACCACCTACACCGGTACCATAAGTTAGGCATAGGAAGTTATCAAACGTTCTGCCGGCACCATGGATAGCTTCACCAAGTGCGGCTGAATTTACATCGTTTTCTACCGCTACAGGAACATGGAATAGTGTCTCAAGCTCTTCACGAATCTGCATACCCGTATAGCCTGGAATATTGCTGTTCGCATAAATAATAGAACCCTTTTCTGCGTTGACCTGTCCGGCGGTGCTGATACCGATTGCATCGTAACCATCCTGCTCTTTAATTAAAGAGATAACGGTGTCAAGTACATGTCGCCCTCCTTTTTTTGCATCAGTAGGAGTTTCATAGACTATTTCTAATGTATTGTCAATACAATAGCCATGTTTAATAGAGGTTCCACCAATATCAAAAACGAGTATTTTCATACATACCTCCCGGTGATTATTTTTCAATAGCTTTATAGAAACGCTGAGCGATTTCTAATGGACGAGTGATTGCTCCGCCAACAACTACTGCATGAGCACCAAGCTCAAGCATTTTTGCAGCCTGTTCAGGAGTATGAACACGGCCTTCAGCAATTACCGGAATAGGTAAAGCTTCTACTAACTGAGCAACGAGATCATAGTTAGGACCTTCTGTTTTCTCTGAATGAGGAGTATAGCCATTCATGGTAGTTCCTACGATGTCTACACCGCATTTCCATGCATTGATACCTTCTTCGAAAGTAGAGATATCTGCCATAAGAGGGATGTCTGGATACTTCTCGCGAATCTCTTTTAAAAATTCATTAATGGTTTGACCATTGCCACGTTTCATATAGGTGCAATCCAATGCGATAATATCAGAATCAGCAGCAACTAATTCATCGATTTCCTGCATAGTTGGAGTAATATAGGTTTCATAGCCTTCATAGTTGCGCTTAATCAGACCAATTACAGGAAGTCCGGTTTTTTCCTTGATTTCGATAACGTCACGGATGCTGCTGGTACGGATACATTTGCTTCCTGCCATTTGAGCAGCTTTTGCCATATAAGGCATCAAAGACATTTCTTCACAATACAAAGGTTCACTTGGAAGTGCCTGACATGAGACAATAATGCTTCCTTTTACCAAATCCAAAACTTCGTTTAATGATTTTTTCATAATGCGTTCCTTCTTTCTTAAAAATAATTATATTTTTACAAAATTTAATGCCATTCGTTGTCAGTTTCATTTTTCTGCATATCTTCATATTTTTTGAAGATAGGTTCTAAAATGTGTGCTGAAAGTAATCCGTAGATTCCAGGTGCAATCATAAGAGGTAGCCAAAGTCGTAAACAGATCCATGCGATTGCGAATGCACATACACCCATAGCAATAGTGCGTGGGAAATGTGCAATTGCTAAGCGGAATGCTGTGAGGTTTAAATCCACAATGCTAAGGGTAAAGCGAGATAGCAATGGGAATACCCATGCTGCGGTACCTATTACGAAGGTTAGCAGGAATATCGCAGCATATGCGAGGATAAGATTAAAGGTAGTTGAAGTGGCAGTTGCAGTAAAACTTCGTATAATTGCGAATACCCCGCCAATTAGTACTGACCATAGTAAAAAACTTAGTGTGCTAGGGAGAAGTTCTCTGCGGAAAGTACGAAAATAGCGAGAAAACATACCGCCATCACCGTCTTTTACACAGTGTGCACTACAATCGTATAGCGCGGTAAAAGAAGAGCCGATTGTTACTATCGGTATACTTGTAAAAATCCACAATGCACTTAAAATAAGAAAATCTGCAACTTTGCCAAACGGCTGCCAAAGCCAGTTTTCGGGGTTGAAAAGGCTATTTTTCATATTCGTTCACCATTCCTGGAATAATAGATGTCAAATGGGCTGCTAAGGAAGAATGACCTTTTCGTGTCAGATGCATACCATCCGTTTTGTTGAATTCTGCAAGGTTTTCTGCATCCAGAAAATGACAACCGGTGCGGTCTGCAATTGATTTGTAAAACACAGCCAGTTCACGTGATTTTTCGGCACAGCCAGAACCCATAACACCAGAAAATGGGCCGGAATACATTTCGTCCAAAATATGAGGTGGGGAAATCAAGAGAATATTAGGCTGATTGTCTTTCCAGGCATCTATAGTTTTTGCTTTATTTATCAAACGTTCCATGCCCACGCCAATGCATTCGGGAGTGACGCCGAAACGCTCTTTGGTATCATTTGTACCTAGCATTATAATTAACAAGTCTATCGGTTCGTGACTCATCATAATAGGAAAAAGTACATCCAGACCACACATGCCTTCTGTTAAAGGGTCCTGATAAACGGTAGTACGACCACCTAATCCTTCTTCAAGTACCAGATAATCATTGCCGAGATATTTTCCGAGCAAACATGTCCAACGTTCGTTTTCATTAAAACGTTCGCCACCATCAGCGCAGTCAAAAGGCTCAGCACAATAACCGTGTGTATTTGAGTCTCCGAAACAAATAATATGTTTTTTCATGGTTAAAACGCTCCTGTTACTTAAACTTAATCATTATCATCATAACATTTTATGTGAAAAATGTCACTAGAACCGGAGAAAGAACAGAACGGTGTATGCTACAGAAATACTATGCAAAAATTGTGCAAAATTCACAAAAAAAGTGTGTGCGTGTGTATTTTTTGTGGAAAATCAATAAAATCTAATTGACTTAATAGATAGGATAGGATAAGATATTTATAGTAAGTTGCGAGACGTACGGAAATTTTAAAATAACAGGAGGAAAATTATTATGAAGAAAATTATCGCACTTCTATTATCGTTAGCAATGATGTTTTCATTAGTGGCTTGTTCCGTTGAAAAAGATGACGGACAGCAGAGCGGTGGAGATGTTGTTTCTACTGAACAGAGTGGTGGAGAAACTGCTACCGCTACAGCAATTACATTATGGACATACCCAATCGGTGGTTGGGGTGATCAGGCAACTGTTGATGCTTTAATTGCCGGCTTCGAACAGGCAACAGGTGTTAAAGTTACAGTTGAATACTTAACTTATGCAGATGGTGATGACAAAGTTAACACTGCAATCGAAGGTAATGCGGCTCCAGACCTTATTATGGAAGGACCAGAACGTCTTGTAGCAAACTGGGGAGCTAAAGGCAAGATGGTTAACATCGCTGATTTATTTGATGCAACAGATAAAGCTGAAATCAATCCAGCTGCTTTAGCTGCTTGTTTCGCTGATGCTAATACAGCTTATGAATATCCATTAGTTATGACAGCTCATTGTATGGCTATCAACAAAACTGTTTTCGAAGCAGCAGGTGCTATGCAGTATATTGATGAAGCAACACATACATGGAAATCTGTAGCTGACTTTGAAGCAGCTGTTGCAGCTGTATATGCAGCTACAAACAAGACAGTTGGTGCTGTTTACTGTGTAGGTCAGGGTGGTGACCAGGGTACTCGTGCATTAGTAAATAACCTTTGCGGTGGTACATTTACAAATGCAGAACATACAGAATATACATGGGGTTCTGAAGAGAATATTGCAGCTTTAAAGAAATTATACGATAATCCAGCTATCGCATACGATGCAGGTATCGCTGGTGGCGATGAAATCGCATTATTCTATAATGGCACATTAAATATGGCATTCTGCTGGAATATTGCACAGCAGTTAAATCCAAATACAGCTAACACAGGCGCTGCTAAGACAGCTTCTGGCGATGACATTATGTTCTTAGCATTCCCATCAGATAGCACTCCTAAGTTACAGGGTGGTATTTGGGGATTTGGTATTTTTGATAATGGCGATGCTGCTAAGATTGCAGCTGCTAAAGAATTTATCAAATACTTCTGTGATTCAGCAGCTACAATCGATGCTGTTAAAGCTGCAAACTACTTCGCAGTTCGTGATACAGCAGAAGGTACAGATTTATCAAGTATTTGGGCTGACAATGCAATTATGGCTGAGTACAATGTTTTAATGCCACTCTTAGGTGACTACTATCAGGTTACTACAGGATGGGCTGAAGCTCGTACATGCTGGTGGAATATGTTACAGAAAGTAGGCGCATCTGACGGTTCTGTTGATGCAATTACTGCTGCAGTTAATGAATATGTTAATCAGGCTAATGGCAAATAATTTGTCGAAGTAACTTTGATAAAAACTAGCCCCTCCCTTCACAAGAGGGAGGGGCATTTTTTTATAACCGAAAGGAGGATATCCTTGGCTAATATAACAAATAAAGGAAATAAAAGGCAGCACAAACTAACGATGCAACAAAACATTGCCTCCTATTTATTTATGGGTCCATTTTTGATATTCTTTGTTATGTTTGTGGTATATCCAATGTTTATGTGTGTATTCACAAGTTTTTTTGATGCAACTATGGGGCGTGACGATATTTTTATCGGTTTTGAAAACTATAAAACGTTATTTAATGACGATGTTTTTTGGATAGCGTTGTGGAACACTTTGATTATTGTTTTGGTTTCTGTACCTGTGACCTGTGCATTCTCATTATGGGTAGCGAGTGTTATCAGTAAGCTTCCAACGGCAGCAACTTCTGTATTTAGATGTATTTTTTATCTGCCTGTTGTTACCGGTTCTGTAGCTGTTACAATGGTTTGGAAATGGATGTATAATAATTATTACGGTATTTTCAACTATCTTGGCACGGAAATGGGATTGTTGGAAAAAAATATCAACTGGTTAGGTGATCCCAAATATGCGTTAGGTTGTATCATTTTAATCTTATTGACTACTTCTGTAGGTCAGCCGATTGTTTTGTATGTTTCAGCTCTTGATAATGTGGATAAGTCTTTAGTTGAAGCAGCGGAAGTAGATGGTTGTACCGCAATGCAGTCATTTTGGAAGATTAAATGGCCACAGATGATGCCGACTACATTGTACATTTTGGTCGTTACTACTATTAACTCTTTTCAGTGTTTTGCATTGATTCAGTTGTTGACATTAGGCGGACCAAATAATTCAACAATGACAATCATGTACTACATCTATTACAATGCATTTAAACTTTACAAATATGGTTACGGAAATGCAATGGGTGTAATCCTCGCAATCATTATTGCGATTCTTTCTGCTATCCAGTTCAAATTGGGTGAAGGAAAATAAATTTTTCTGGAATATGATATCACCGGAAATGCAGGTTCTTCAGACATCAGATTCTGCAGATATCATGTGACAGAATAATCTGTTACTGTTAATTAATTATAGGTGAGATGAAGGGAATAACTCGGATGTCTCATATCGCCTATAAAATTTACAGAAAAGAATAAGTGAATATTCGATGTTTGACATGGGATATCTGCTTATTATATGAGGTGCATAGATATGAAAAATCAGAATCGGCCGAATAATCAGACCACAGAAAATATCTATAAGATCGTCTCGGTGGTTGCCGTTGTAATCATTGCGATTCTCTTTGCGTTTCCTCTGTATTGGATTATTACCGGTGCTTTTAAGACTGGTGCTGAGATTAACTCAACAACTCCGGTCTGGTTTCCATCTGAATGGGACCTCGGTAACTTTCAACGTTTGTTAAATAAACGTTCTGCACCATTGTTTGATATTACATTTGGTGGTTGGAAATTGAATATATTCGGATATACATTGAGAATGGCCGAATATACTATTTTGGGACCTACTGTGCCGGCAGCTATTCGTTGGTTGTTAAATACAGTATTTATGTCCGTTGCTTCTATGCTGCTGACTTGTTTCACAGCGGCAATGGCTGGGTATGCTTTGGCAAAGAAACGCTTCGTTGGTAGAACAGTGATTTTCTCATTAGTAGTATGTGCTATGGCATTACCGAAACAGGTTATCCTGATTCCATTGTTACGTGAAATGTCTTCATTAGGTTTGTATGATACGATTTGGGCAGTTATTCTCCCGATTGTAGGTTGGCCTTTTGGTGTATTCCTTTTGAAACAGTTTGCAGAAGGAATTCCACATGAAATGGTGGAAGCTTGTCGAGTAGACGGAGCATCTGAATGGCGCACCTTTACGGACGTTATGTTCCCTATGATTAAACCAGGTGTTGGTGCGTGTGCAATCTTTACATTTATTAATTCGTGGAACGATTATTTCATGCAGTTGATTATGTTGACTGCTAGCAAAAATTTAACTATTTCTCTTGGTATTGCTACGATGCAGGGTGAAAGCTCTACAGACTATGGCTTATTAATGGCTGGTGCTGCATTGGCATCTGTGCCGATTATTATAGTTTTCTTGATTTTCCAGAAGTATTTTACTAAGGGAATTACTATGGGTGCTGTTAAAGGCTAAAAGATTTAAAATATGTATATTGATGTTAATCACAATAGGAGAACGTTATGGCTGATATGAAAAAATATGAAGGTATTATACCTGCTTTTTATGCTTGTTATGATGCGGAGGGCAATATTAACCCTACAGCAGTTAGAGAACTTACTCGCTGGTTTATTGAAAAGGGAGTGCAAGGATTATATGTTGGTGGTTCTTCTGGTGAATGTATCTACCAGAGCAAGGAAGAACGCAAATTGGTATTAGAAAATGTTATGGCTGAAGCAAAGGGCAAGATTACTGTAATTGCCCATATTGCTTGTAACAATACAGCAGATTCAAAGGAATTGGCTGCGCACGCAGAAAGTTTAGGCGTAGATGCAATTGCTGCAATTCCACCAATTTATTTTAAACTTCCACCTTATGCAATTGCTAAATACTGGAATGATATGAGTGCAGCTGCTCCAAACACAGATTTTATTATCTATAACATTCCACAGCTTGCAGGTGTGTCATTAACACCAGCATTGTTAAGAGAAATGTTACAGAATCCAAGAGTGATTGGTGTTAAAAACTCTTCTATGCCAGTGCAGGATATCGAAGAGTTCCGTGCAGAAGGTTGTGCCGTATTTAATGGCCCAGACGAGCAGTTGTTAAGTGGTTTGGTTGCAGGTGCTGTTGGCGGTATTGGTGGTACTTATGGTGCAATGCCTGAACTTTATATTAAAATTTATAACCTGGTCAAAGAGAATAAGATTGCTGAAGCTCGTGAGATTCAGGATGATTGCTTACAGATCATCATTAATTTATGTGGTTGTAAGGGCAATATGTATGCAGTGATTAAAGCTGTTCTCAGAAAAATGGGTGCTCCAGATTGTGGTGGTGTTCGAGCTCCACTGTTTAATTTGGTTCCTGAAGATGAGGCTCAGATTGACAAGTGTGTTGAAATGATTAAAGCAGCTTACGCTAAGTATTTATAGGAATGAACTGAAGGGGCTGTCGCGAATTGTTTTTTGCGACAGCCTCAATTTACTCTTAAGATATTTTTACAGATTTGATTTTAAAATAGTATTAATGGGGTGGTAAAGTGAAAAAGTATATGGTGTTGTGTGTGGCTGGTCAGTCGAATGCCGTAGGATATGACGAATCAGAGATTCCAAATGATTACATGGAACGATTTGGTAGTGATAGAATTGCTCAATTAGGGTTGTATGGTAAGGATAATCTAGAGATTATTCCACTGGGGCCTTGTGCTCAGAACTTTCAGGATATGCGTCCTTTTGGGCATCCAAACAATCCTGGAATCGGGACACGAGGAATTCATTTACCATTAGCAAAGACGTTGTTGCAACATATTCCAGAGGATTACGATATTTTAGTGATACCTTGTGCTTATGGAGGAAGCGGTTTTACCATTGGTGAATGGGGAACCTTTAATGAGAAAGATTTGCGTCCGGAACCAGGAATTTGGCGCTGGGGTGTTGATTCCTGTTATTATAAGGCGCTTTGTGCACGTATTAGTTATGCGTTAGATCAAAATTCGGAAAACTTATTTTTGGGAATGGTATGGTGCCAGGGCGAATGGGATAGCGAAAATGCCAAGGACCAGAAAACAGGATTTTTAAGAATGACAGAAGATTTTTTCGAGAAAATGACAGAAGCTTATCCGGATAGAGTTTATCGGGGAGAGTGGAATAAATCAATATGGTATAACATGGAGACAGTATCCTATTGGCACAATTATCACGAATGTCCTCAAATTTGGGAAGCATATGAAAAGTGGAGTCCTGA
>JAFYQA010000056.1 GCA_017547315.1 Roseburia sp.
AATACTCCAAACAACCCTACGGGTGTTGTGTATAGTGCAGCTACTATGCAGGCAATTGCGGCTATTTTAGAGAAAAAGCAGGAAGAAATCGGACATGATATCTATCTGGTATCCGATGAACCATACCGTGAATTGGTATATGATGGAGTACAGCAGGATTTTTATACAAAGTACTATAAGAATACAATCGTCGGTTATTCTTTTAGTAAATCGTTGTCACTTCCAGGAGAACGTATCGGTTATGTGGTAGTGCCAAATGAGGCATCTGATGCAGACGATTTACTTGCAGGTATTGAGATTTCTAACCGTACATTAGGTTTTGTAAATGCGCCATCTATGATGCAGAAGGCAGTTGCAAAATGTTTAGAAGAACCTACAGATGTAGCGTACTATGATAAAAATCGTAAGTTATTATATGAGAATTTGACAAAGTTTGGTTTTACTTGCGTGAAACCGGAAGGTGCATTTTATCTTTGGATGAAATCTCCAGTTGCAAATGAAGAAGAGTTTGTGGCAGCAGGTAAGAAATATAATCTTTTGATGGTAAAGGGTAGTGCTTTTGGATGTGCTGGTTATGTAAGATTGGCTTATTGCGTATCTTATGAAATGATTGAGCGCTCGTTGCCTGCATTTGAAAAACTTGCAAAAGAGTATAACTTATAATTATTCAGAGCCAAGGCAATTTTCGTAAAAGTATGAATTAGGGGAGAACGATAGATGGGCAATTGGGAAGCAAATGTCAGAAAAGTAGTTCCATACGTGCCGGGAGAACAGCCGGCTGAGCAGAATATTATTAAATTAAATACGAATGAGAATCCATATCCACCGGCACCAGGAGTAGCAGAAGCCTTGCGGGAGATGAATATTGGAAAGTTGCGGAAATATCCGGACCCAACTTGTAAGGTTTTGGTGGATGCAATTGCAGAGAATTATGGTCTAAACAGTAATCAGGTATTTGTGGGCGTAGGTTCGGATGACGTACTGGCTATGATATATATGACCTTTTTTAATAGCAAGGAGCCGATTTTATTCCCAGATATTACATATTCATTTTATGATGTATGGGCAGATGTGTTCCGTGTGCCATATGAGACAAAGCCGTTAGATGAGAATTTTTGCATTGTTAAGGAAGATTACTATGGTAAAAATGGTGGTGTGATTTTCCCGAACCCGAATGCACCGACAGGAATTTATATGGAACTTTCTGAAGTGGAGGATATCATCGCACATAATCAGGATGTAATCGTAGTAGTTGATGAAGCGTATATTGATTTCGGTGGAGCATCAGCACTTCCATTGATTGAAAAATATGATAATTTGTTAGTGGTGCAGACGTTTTCTAAGTCTCGTTCAATGGCTGGTATGCGTATCGGTTTTGCCATGGGTAATGAAAAATTAATCAAATACTTAAATGATGTGAAGTATTCGTTTAATTCTTATACTATGGATGAAACTGCACTTGTGCTTGGCGTAGAGGCGATTAAGGATAAAACATATTTTGAAGAAAAATGTGAGATGATTATCGCTACAAGAGAGTGGACCAAAGAAGAATTGAAGAAATTAGGATTCTCTTTTGGAGATTCAAAGAGTAATTTCATTTTTGCTACTCATGAGAGGATTCCGGCAAAAGAATTATTTGAAGCATTAAAAGAAGCAGGGATTTATGTACGCTATTTTGCAAAACCAAGAATTGATAATTACCTTCGAATTAGCATTGGAACGGATGGGGAAATGTTCAAGCTGATTCAGTTTTTGGAAAAATACATAAATTAAAAATCATATATTTACTTTAAAACTTTAATATGTTAAAATATACAAGTGGTGAAGTATTCATTAAAAGGAGAAGGGCATGAGCAAGAAACTTAGAACTGAGGCAGTGGATCGTCTTTTTGACGCGATTTTAAGCTTAGAGAACAGAGAAGAATGTTATATTTTTTTCGAAGATATTTGTACAATAAATGAATTACTTTCATTATCACAGCGATTCGAAGTAGCGAAGATGCTTCGTGACCAGAAGACATATTTAGATATTGCAGAGAAGACAGGGGCGTCTACTGCGACTATTAGCCGTGTGAATCGCTCGTTGAATTATGGTAATGATGGTTATGATATGGTATTTGCAAGAATTTGTGGGAATGAGTCAGAAAAGACAGAAAAATAAGTTATAAGAATGATAAAGAGGATTTCGAGTTTAATCGAAATCCTCTTACTATTTGCGGTTTATTTTTCTTTTGTACCAGATGTCTGGTCTGAATGAATCTGATCAATGATGCCTTCAATGATGGCTTTCTTAATATAGATATCATAACTTAACATGCAAATGAGAGTAAAACAATGTAACAATTCAGCTTCTTCCTCAGAAGCTCCTTCGAAAGTCTGCATAGACTTGGTGAATTTTTTAGCCACATCTTTCATGACATCTTTGGTTTCCTGATATTCTAAACTGAATACTTCATTATAGATATCGGTGAGATTTAAATGCTCGTCCTTTTTGCCGAAGTACTTGTCTGTAATAGGATTCATAATACTTTGAATATCGCTAATGCTCATTACATTTTTCAGGTAATAGATAAAGATAAGCGTTAGCATGTGGTCTTTGTTGTATTTTTTCTTTTCAGGTGGAGGGAGCAAGTCATTTTTTGCATAATTGTTGATCATAGTTTTGGTTAAAATCTTGCCATCCTTACGGTGATTAGATGGAGCAAGCTGCGATTCGATAAACGTTGTAACTTGATCCATGTATAAGTCAATATTTGGAATCTCTTCCGGTTTCACATAGTCGATACCTTTTAATCCAGTCAAAATTTCACTTAAAAACTGCTTTGCTGATGCGTCCATAAAATTCCTCGTTTCTATGAATTGAAATATCTGTATTGTATTATATAGTATCAAAAACTAGATGACAAGAGATGAAGATTAAATTTTTTGAAAAAATAATATGTGATGTAGTTTTAAGAAGTTTTAATTAACATTGCAAATGTGTGTTCGATTAGGTATAATGAGATTTGTAAAAAGGAGAAAGTGAGACGAAGTATGAGTATTTATGATTCGTTAAATGAACAGCAGAAAGAGGCTGTTTTTCATACAAATGGACCTGTTTTGATATTAGCAGGTGCAGGTTCTGGTAAGACCCGTGTACTAACACATCGTGCGGCATATTTGATAGAGGAAGAAGGCGTGAATCCTTACCATATCATGATGATTACCTTTACGAATAAAGCGGCAGAGGAGATGCGTGAACGTATCGATGATTTGGTGGGGTATGGTTCCGAGAGTATCTGGGTGTCTACGTTCCATTCTGCTTGTGTACGCATATTGCGCAGACATATTGACAGGATAGGTTTTGATACAAATTTTACGATTTATGATTCGGATGACCAGAAGTCTTTGATGAAGGATATCTGTAAAAGTCTGAATATCGATACGAAGATGTATAAGGAAAAGGCATTGCTGGCGGCGATTTCTAAGGCGAAAGATGAATTGGTATCGCCACAGGAATTTTCGTTAAAGGCGGCGACTTCCGGTAATTATGGAATGAAGAAGCAGGCGGAAGTATACAGAGAGTATCAGGAACGTTTGCGCAAAAATAATGCATTGGATTTTGATGATTTGATTGTAAAAACAATCGAATTATTTAAAACCGATGCAGAGGTACTGGATTATTATCAGGAACGTTTGCGTTATATCATGGTAGATGAGTATCAGGATACGAATACGGCACAGTTTGAATTGATTCGTTTGTTGGCGAATAAATATAAGAATTTGTGTGTGGTAGGTGATGATGACCAGTCGATTTATAAATTCCGTGGTGCGAATATTTATAATATTTTGAATTTTGAGCGTTATTTTCCAGAAGCAGTAACGATTAAATTAGAGGAGAATTATCGTTCCACACAGAATATTTTAGATGCAGCGAATGCTGTAATTGCGAATAATAAAGGCAGAAAGAGCAAGGAACTTTGGACGAGACAGGATGCAGGTGCATTACTTCGGTTTGAACAGTTTGAAACCGGATATGATGAGGCTGATTTCGTGGCAGGTGAGATTAAGGATGTGGTGATGTTCGGTAAATATCAGTACAAGGATTGTGCTGTATTGTATCGTACCAATGCGCAGTCACGTTTGTTTGAAGAACGTTTTATTACATCCAATATTCCTTATAAAATTGTGGGTGGTGTGAACTTCTATGCCAGAAAAGAAATCAAGGATTTGTTATGTTATTTAAAGACGATTGACAATGCGAGAGATGATCTGGCAGTAAAACGTATTATCAATATTCCGAAACGAGGTATCGGTGCGACTTCGATTGCGAAGGTGCAGGATTATGCAGATATGGAAGATATCAGTTTTTACACTGCGTTAAAGAAAGCAGAGGATATTCCTACACTTGGCAGGGGTGCGTCGAAGATAAAGCCATTTGTGACAACGATTCAGAGATTCCGTAGTGCAGCAGAATTTTTAGAGGTATCGAAGTTGCTGAAGATGGTGATTGAAGAGACCGGTTATTTGCAGGAGTTAGAGGCAGAAGGTACGGAGGAAGCACTTGCCCGAATCGAAAATATTGATGAATTAATCAGTAAGGCGGTTGCGTATGAAGAAGGTACGGACGAGCCGACGCTTAGTGGTTTCTTAGAAGAAGTGGCATTAGTAGCGGATATTGATAGCCTGGATGAAGAGAGTAATCATGTAGTGCTTATGACTCTACATAGTGCCAAAGGTTTGGAATTCCCGAAAGTATTTTTGACCGGTATGGAAGATGGACTTTTCCCAAGTTATATGTCTATTACTTCGGATGATTCGGTAGAAGAGATAGAGGAAGAGCGTCGCCTGGCTTATGTAGGTATTACTCGAGCGAAGGAAGAATTAGCAGTAACTTGTGCAAGACAGCGAATGGTTCGTGGAGAAACGCAATATAATAAAGTATCCCGATTTGTAAAAGAGATTCCGGTAGAATTGATGCAAGGTGGTCCGCAGAAGATGAAGTATGTGGAGCGTAGGGAAACACCAGTAGGAAAAGCGACAACCGCTTACCGGTCGGCTATGGCGACCGGACATAAGCCATCCGGTCAGAGCATGCAGTCTATGGCATTTGCGACATTAGGCGGTCCGAAAAAGACGGATTTGGAGTATGAAGTTGGTGATACGGTAGCACATGTGAAGTTCGGTACCGGTGTGGTGAAAAGTATCATAGATGGCGGCCGTGACTATGAAGTGACCGTAGAATTTGATGCTTATGGAACAAAAAAGATGTTTGCAGGTTTTGCGAAACTCCGTAAATTATAAAAAATGTTTTTTTCATAAATTTTTTATAGGATAAATGGAAAAGATATGATATAATCAATGCATGAATGAAAACGTCATAAATTCATGCGATAAGGAGTGGTATCATGACAAAAGTAGAAGAACTTGTAGAAGCATTAAAAGCTGTAGAATTAGAAAATGTGAAAGAAGAGTTGATGAGCATGACAAAATTAAATGAATTATTAAAGAAAAAAGAAGAAGAGAAGAAAAAACCATGTAAGCTCGTATGGGTATTCGCAATTATCGGTGCTATCGTTGCAATAGCAGCTATTGCTTATGCTGTATACCGTTATTTTACACCTGATTATTATGACGATTTCGAAGATGAGTTTGAAGATGAATTCGAAGATGATTTCTTCGAGGATGAAGAAGTAGTAGAATTCGAGCCAGAAGAGGAAGCGACTACAGAAGAATAAGAATGATAATGGGGCTGCGAAAGTGCAGCCCTTTTTAAATCATAGGAAACTCCTATGATTTAAAAGTACTTCGTGTAAATGATGCGTAGTTTTGTAGAAATGCAACTAAATTGCATGAAGTTTATTGCTACACAATACTGCTCATATGCAGAGAATCAGCGAGGTTGATTCTTTATTAATATAGAAAGGCAATAGTAATATGAAAAAAGGACAAGTTATAGAAGGAATTATTGAACGTGTTGAATTTCCGAATAAGGGTATTGTTACCACGGAGGAAGGAAAGCAGGTTATCGTGAAAAATGGTGTGCAGGGACAGAGAGTTTCTGCATCTATCAATAAAATTCGTAAAGGAAAATGTGAAGGCCGTTTGTTGGAAGTATTAGAGAAATCTCCATTAGAATTAGACGAGCCGGGATGTATGCATTTTAGCGAATGTGGTGGTTGTACATACCAGACACTGCCTTATGAGGAGCAATTAAAAATGAAGGCAGAACAAGTAAAGAAGCTGATTGATGATGTGATTGCACCGATTAGTGAAGGGTATGAATTTGCAGGGATTAAAGCGAGCCCTATGCAGAAGGCATACCGTAATAAAATGGAGTTTTCTTTTGGAGATGCTTATAAGGATGGACCATTAGCACTTGGTATGCACAAACGTGGTAGTTTTTATGATATTGTTCCAGTGCCGGAATGTCAGATTGTGGACGAAGATTTTAGAACTATTTTGATGACTACACTGGAATTTTTTGAAGGTCGTAAAAGTGCGTTCTATCATAAATTGCGCCATGAGGGCTATTTAAGACATTTATTAGTTCGTAAGGCAGTAAAGACGGGCGAGATTCTTGTAGATTTGATTACTACAACGCAGCTTATGTATATGGGAGAAACTGGTGCAACAGGAAGCTTAGAAGAACAGGAAACTGTATTATTAGATGCGTGGAAAGATGCGTTATTGGCAAAAGAATATGTGGGTAAAATGACGGGCATTCTTCATACGAAAAATGATAGTCTTGCAGATGTTGTAATGAATGATGGCACGGATGTGTTATATGGCCAGGACTATTTCTTTGAGGAGTTATTAGGATTACGTTTTAAGATTACACCATTCTCATTCTTCCAGACCAATTCATTGGGAGCAGAGGTACTTTATGAAACAGCAAGAAGCTTCATCGGAGATGCTTTGAGTGGGGAAGATGTGGCTGAGAATGGTAAGGTAGTATTCGACCTTTACTCTGGTACCGGAACGATTGCACAGATGTTATCACCGGTTGCTAAGAAGGTCATTGGTGTGGAGATTATTGAAGAAGCAGTAGAGGCAGCAAAAATCAATGCAGAGTTAAATGATTTACACAACTGTGAATTTATTGCCGGAGATGTATTAAAAGTGATTGATGATATTGAAGAGAAACCAGAATATATCGTGCTTGACCCACCTCGTGATGGCATCCACCCAAAAGCATTGGAGAAAATTATTCGTTATGGCGTGCCACAGATGGTGTATATTTCTTGTAAACCAACCAGTCTTGCGAGAGATTTGGAAGTGTTGCAGGCGAGAGGATATAGCGTGGAGAAGGTTTGCTGTGTAGACATGTTCCCGAATACGGTTCATGTTGAAACAATTTGCTTATTGCAGAAAT
>JAFYQA010000057.1 GCA_017547315.1 Roseburia sp.
ACGTCCAATGCATAGAAGAAAAAAAGTTTGTGTATTCTGTGGTAAAGATAACGTAATCGATTACAAGGATACAAACAAGTTAAAGAGATACATCTCTGAAAGAGGTAAAATTCTTCCTCGTCGTATCACAGGCAACTGTGCAAAACATCAGAGAGCTCTTACAGTAGCAATCAAGAGAGCACGTCACGTAGCTCTTATGCCATACGTTTGTGACTAAGTAGAAGTTTATACCAGTTATCCTAAATACAGGGTAGCTGGTATTTTTTTATCTTGTCAACAAACATACATTCGAATAGATGTAATATGGCGATGAGATACGGGCAGAAAGAAGGTACATAACATGATAGAAGTTAAACACGTATCAAAAGAATTTGTTTCACCGAAAAAATATCCGGGGTTAAAGGGTGCTATCAAGGGTCTGTTTTCTACTGAGAAAGTTGTGAAAAAGGCCGTGGATGATATTTCTTTTACTATAGGAGATGGTGAAATCGTAGGATATATCGGAAGTAATGGTGCCGGAAAGTCTACAACTATAAAAATGATGACTGGTATTATGATGCCGACAAGCGGTGAGTGCTTAGTGAACGGAGTGAATCCAAGCAAGCAGCGTAAAGAAAATGCCAAGGAAATCGGAGTTGTCTTTGGTCAACGAACGCAGCTTTGGTGGGATTTGCCGTTAAGTGAGTCTTTTACGATTCTAAAAGAGATTTATGATGTGTCGGATGAAGATTATGCGCAACGGATGGAGTTTTTGAATAAGGTGCTTGAATTACATGAATTCTTTGATAGACCGGTTCGTACTCTGTCATTAGGACAGCGAATGAGAGCTGATTTGGGAGCTGCACTTTTACATAATCCGAGGGTTCTTTATCTGGATGAGCCGACGATTGGTTTGGACATTGTAGTAAAGGATAATATCCGTGCGGCTATCAAGGAGATTAATGAAAAGTATCAAACAACAGTCATCCTGACAACACATGATATTGGTGATATTGAGGAACTTTGCAGCAGAATTATTGTCATTGATGAAGGGAAAAAGATTTATGACGGAACATTAACAGAGCTAAAGGATACCTATGGTACAACCCGTACAGTTTCTATGGAAATAAAACGGAAAAAAGATATAGAGGGTCTTAACCTGGCTAAGAAGTTTGGTGTGTCTGACAGTGAATGTGTGATGGCGTTTGACGAGGAACGAAAAGTTCTTTCTGTATGTTTTGATAAGCATAAAGTGCAGGTTCCGCAAGTATTGAATGCGGTAATGGATGTGACGGAAGTCAGTGATATTCAGATTCAGGAGACCCAGTTGTCAGAAATCGTTAAAGCTATTTATAATCATGATTTGAAGCAGGAAATGGCATAACGGAGGTGATGGTATGAAGAAAAAATTTCAAATCTACCTTCCGTTTGCGTTGAATGAATTGAAGACATCACTGTCGTACAAGGGTGCATTTTATTTGTTCATATTTATTAGTACATTCAGTTCGTTCATTTCGTATTTTTTGTGGATGGCGATTTATGGGAGTTCGAATAAGCCGATGCTCGGAGGTCTTACAAAGGATGAGATGGTTATGTATATTTTTATGACATATGTAACCAGTTCGATAGTAATGATTTCGATTGCCGACTGGGTAAGTGATGATGTGGTAAAAGGTACGGTTGCGATGAATCTGATAAAGCCGATTGATTACCGAATGAGCCTGGTGACGAGAGCAATGGGAACGATGGTGTATCGTTTTTTATCTCCCGCAGTATTTATATGGATTGGTTTGGAAATCTATAAAGTGACCGTGCTGGGCGGACAGATTACCAGTGTAAAAAATATCGTTCTTTACATAATCAGTTCCATCATGAGTTTTTTCATCTTTGTATTATTTGATTTTTGCGTAGGAATGATTGCGTTTTTTACAAATTATGTATTTGGACTTTTGATGGTAAAGGATGCATTATTGCGGTTTTTAACCGGACAGTTAATACCCCTTAGTTTCTTTCCGGGAGCGGTGCAACGCATCTTTGATTTCCTGCCATTCTCATCTATGATTTATACGCCGGTAATGATTTACCTCGGAAAGTACGAAGATGCAGAGTTAATGTTTGTAATGGCGAGACAGGCTGTTTGGGTAATTTTGTTGTATGGTTTTGGTAGTTTTATCTGGCAGAGGGTTACCAGACGCTTGGAAGTACTTGGTGGTTAGTGGGGGTGAAATTATGGCAAAAATAAAACGTTATATACGCTTATACAAAGTATTTATAGCACAGTTTTTTAAAGTAATCATGCAGTCTAAAGTAGATTTCTTGATGGGATTGTTTGGATTCTTTTTCACTCAGATTGCAGGAATTTTGTTTTTGTACCTTGTGTTTGAGCAGATTCCTTCCTTACAGGGCTGGAGTCTTGAACAGATGATATTTATATATGGGTTTGCACAGATTCCGCGAGGACTTGACCATTTGTTTACCGATAATATCTGGATGATTGCGTGGAGATGGGTTATCAATGGTGATTTCGATCGCTATATGTTGCGTCCGATGAATGTATTTTTTCAGGTAGTAGCAGAAAAGTTACAGCCGGATGCTTTGGGTGAACTTTTGGTAGGAACGATTTTGGTGGCGTATTCTTGTCAGAAAGGCGTAGTAGTAATTACACCGTTAAATATTTTATTGTTTATCGTATCTATTTTAGCAGGAGCGATGATATATACATCTATTAAGTTATTCTTTGCTTCGTTGGCATTTTGGATTAAACGTAGCGGGCCATTTTTACAGGTGGCATATGAGATGGCAGATTTTACAAAATATCCGACGGAAATGTATGCGAAGGGTATCCGATTCTTAATAACATGGGTGATTCCATTTGCGTTTGTGGCATATCTGCCGGCTAGTTATTTCCTTGGAAAAGGAGGTTTCTTTGGTGTCGGTAGCAGTAATGTAGGTGTTATCGGAGTGGAATGTTTGATAGC
>JAFYQA010000058.1 GCA_017547315.1 Roseburia sp.
AAAACACGCGTATCTTTGGGTAAACTTTTGGTGACGAAACCAGATGTCTTATTGCTCGATGAGCCGACAAACCACTTAGACATTGAGTCTATTCGTTGGCTAGAGACTTACCTTATGAATTATAAAGGAGCAGTTTTAATTGTATCTCATGACCGTTACTTTTTAGATAGAGTAGTGACAAAAGTAGTAGAGATTTTCCAACATAAAGGCTTTGTGTATCAGGGGAATTATACCGAATTCTCTAAGAAAAAATCAGCAATGCGTGAAGCATTGATTAAGCAGTACTATAATCAGCAGCGTGAGATTAAGCATCAGGAAGAAGTTATCGCAAAGTTGAAGTCTTTCAATCGTGAGAAGTCTATCAAACGTGCAGAAAGCCGCGAAAAGATGCTAGACAAAATCGAACGTATTGAGAAACCAACTGAAGAAAACACTGACATTCGAATTGTATTAGAACCAAATGTAACTAGTGGTAACGATGTGATGCAGGTGGAAGGGCTTGCAAAAGCATATCCTCCATTACAGTTGTTCTCAGATATTAATTTTGAAGTGAAACGTGGGGAACGTGTAGCATTAATCGGTAACAATGGTACAGGTAAAACTACGATTTTAAAAATTATAAACGAACTCGTAGCTCCGGATACAGGAACCGTTTCGTTAGGAAGTAACGTATTCATCGGTTACTATGATCAGGAACATCAGTTACTGCATATGGAAAAAACAATTTTCGATGAAATAGCAGATGCTTATCCGGATTTGAATAATACCAAAGTACGTAATGTGTTAGCGGCATTTCTTTTTACGGGAGATGATGTATATAAGCGTATCGGGGATTTGAGTGGTGGTGAGCGTGGACGTGTATCTTTAGCAAAATTGATGCTTTCTGATGCGAACTTTTTAATACTCGACGAACCGACGAACCATTTAGATATTACTTCGAAAGAAATTTTGGAAGATGCTTTAAAAAACTATACCGGAACTGTTTTCTTTGTATCGCATGACCGATACTTTATCAATCAGACAGCGACTCGTGTGTTGGAATTAACAGGTGAGACGATTATTAATTACATCGGTAATTATGATTATTATTTAGAAAAACGCGAGCAACTCACACAGGTATATGTAAAAAAACAAGAGGATACACCTATTGTAGCCACACCCGCACAGTCTGAGCAGAAAATGGACTGGCAGGCACAGAAAGCAGAAGCGGCTCGTATCCGTAAGTTGGAAAATGACTTGAAGAAAACTGAAAAGCGTATTGAGGAATTAGAGGAGCTAATAGCTCAAATCGACGAAGATTGTGCAAAACCAGAAAATGCTACTAATTCAGCGAAATTGAACGAATTAGCTGCAAAACGTGCGGAGTATGAGAATGAATTAGAAGGCTGTATGGAGAATTGGGAAACACTTTCTATGGAGCTTGAAGGCTAATGAAAAATTATGCTTTTGCCGACCATAAGGGATGAAATTAATCAAAATTCCTACATTGACAGATACTTCACAAAGAAATATAATTATAGTAGTTTATTGTGGTATTTTTAGGAGGAATAGAATGGGGCAGAAAGAGATTTCACAGGCAGTAATTCGGAGAATGCCTAGATATTACCGGTATCTTGGAGATCTGCTTGATGAAGGTGTAGAACGCATTTCTTCAGGGGATTTGAGTAAGAGAATGCAGGTTACAGCATCCCAGATTAGACAGGACTTGAATAATTTTGGTGGATTCGGTCAACAGGGGTATGGTTATAATGTGAAGTTTTTATACGATGAGATTGGTAAAATTCTCGGATTGAATACGACACATAATATCATTGTAATCGGTGCGGGTAATTTAGGTCAGGCTTTAGCGAACTATGTAAAGTTTGAGAAGCTTGGATTTAAGATTATAGCATTGTTTGATTTGAACCCGGCACTGACAGGAGTAACAGTACGTGGAATTCAGATTCATCCATTGGATGAATTAGAAGAGTTTTGTCAGGAGAATCATGTGGATATTGCAGCACTTACGATGCCGAAGGCAAAGGCAGCTGCAATCGCAAACCAAGTTGTAGATTTGGGAATTCATGCAATTTGGAATTTTGCACATGTAGATTTGGATTTGACCAATAAAGATGTGGTTGTTGAGAATGTACACCTTTCAGATAGTTTGATGCAGTTATCTTATAACATTGTAAAGAATCAGAAAAAATAAGAATAGAAAGGCGAATTAGTTCAACGAATTAGTTCGCCTTTTTTTGTGAGGAAAAGCATGAGATATTTAGTAAATAGCCGGGAAATGCGTCAGTATGATAGTAATACAAGTGAAGTTTTAAAAGTTCCATCTCTAATTTTAATGGAGCAGGCAGCACTTGCCGCCTGTGAAGAAATAGAAAAAATTGCAAATAAAAGAGAACGAATTTTAATTGTCTGTGGTACTGGTAATAACGGCGGAGATGGTCTTGCAGTAGGAAGATTGTTATATTTAAAGGGATATGAGATAGATTTTGTTCTGATTGGTGATGAGAAAAGAGCAACAGAACAGAATAAGAAACAACAAGAGATGTTAAAGGCGTATGGACTATCTGTATTAAGAGAAATTCCGGTAGACAGACAGTACCAAATGGTTGTAGATGCGATTTTCGGCGTTGGACTTACCCGAAGAATTGAAGGAAATTATAATGCTATCATAGAAGCAATGAATGGATTAAAAAGTCTGAAAGTTGCGCTAGATGTTCCATCGGGTGTTTCAGCAGACGATGGTGCAGTACTTGGAATCGCATTTTGTGCAGATATGACGATCACATTTGCATTTGATAAGATTGGATTGCATTTGTGGCCTGGGAATGAGTTTGTTGGTAAATTAATTATCAAAGAAATTGGTATTACAGAGCATAGTTTTTTAGAACGAAAACCATCTGTCCTGGCATTAGAAGACAGCGACTTAAATCAGTTGGCAGTTCGAACCTCTCATTCTAATAAGGGAACCTTTGGAAAGCTTTTAATTATTGCAGGTAATGTGAATATGGCGGGAGCAGCCGTTTTGGCTGGAAAAAGTGCTTATGCGACTGGTTGCGGACTTGTTCGTATTCTTACGCCAGAAGAAAATCGGATTATCCTTCAGACAGCATTATCAGAGGCAATTTTAACTACATATGTAGCAAAAAAAGCCGATGAAGTACTTGTAAAAGAAGCAATTGGTTGGGCGGATGTAATATTAATCGGGCCGGGAATCGGAATGACGCATACGTCGGAATCGTTGGTAAAACAGGTGTTAAAGAATGCATCCGTTCCGGTAGTATTAGATGCAGATGCATTAAATATTGTGGCAAAAGAGGTAAGTGTTTTAAGACGTCCTCATACAGAAATGGTTGTTACACCACATTTGGGGGAAATGAGCAGACTGACTGGTGATAGTGTGACCTATTTACAGACACATTTATTGGAGTCAGCAAAAGATTTTGCAGATACCTATAATGTAACATGTGTATTGAAAGACGAAAGAACGATTATTAGTGTGCCATATGGAATGTCATATGTGAATTTATCCGGCAATGCAGGAATGGCAACCGCAGGTAGTGGAGATGTGTTAAGCGGCATTATCGCCTCTCTAATGGCACAAGGATATAGTAGTGAAAATGCAGCACCGTTAGCAGTATATTTGCATGGTGTGGCAGGCGATATTATGGTAAAAGATACCGGCAAAGCAGGGCTTATGGCGAGTGATTTAATTTGTGGAATACGAAAGATTTTAGGTTGCAAGGAAGCCTGATATGGCATATTATAAGTAGAGTGGAAGTAGCAATAAGTTATAGAAAGGTGCAGTTTTAAGATTATGGAGAAGCACAGCAGAGTTTGCGCACATATTGATTTAGATGCAGTTTTATATAATGCAGAATCCATTCGTCAGAATGTGAATCCGAATAGTAAAATTATGGCTGTAATTAAAACGGATGGTTACGGACATGGCGCAGTAGAGATTGCTAGAGAATTAGAGCATTTAGATTATATATATGGATATGGAGTGGCTACGGTAGAAGAAGGTATTATTCTTCGAAAAAAAGGTATGCGGAAACCAATTCTGATTTTAGGTTATGTGTTCCGTGAACATTATTATGACGTAGTCAAATACGATATTGCTCCGGCAGTTTTTACCATTGATATGGCAAGGGATTTGTCTAGAGCAGCTATTGTTGCAAATAAAAATTGTAAGATACATCTTGCAGTAGATACCGGTATGGGACGTATCGGTTATCAGGTGACAGAAGAATCTGCAGAAGAGATGGAACAGATTTCAAAGTTGCCTAATATCGTAGTAGAGGGCATTTTTACTCACTTTTCAAGGGCGGATGAACCGGATAGAGCGAATACGGAGCGTCAGGTAGTATTATTTCAGAAAATGATTCAGATGCTAGAAGACAGAGGAGTATCAATACCTCTGAAGCATTGCTCAAACAGTGCAGGAATTGTAGAGTTTTCTGAGGCAAATATGGATTTGGTTCGTGCGGGGGTTATTTTATATGGAATGTGGCCTTCAGCAGAGGTTGATCATGAACGTGTATCATTAAAACCTGCGATGACACTGATTTCTCATGTGGCCTATGTAAAAACGTTAGAGGCCGGTCGCCCTATTAGCTATGGTGGTACTTATGTGACAGAACGCGATACGAAAGTTGCCACAATTCCGGTGGGATATGGCGATGGTTATTGCAGAGGGTTATCTAATAAAGGATATGTTCTGATTCATGGGCAGAAGGCTCCGATTATTGGCAGAGTCTGTATGGATCAGTTTATGGTAGATGTAAGTGCTATTTCGAATGTGACAGTAGGTGACAAAGTAACTCTCATCGGAAAAGACGGTGATTTAGAGATTACGATGGAGGAAATCGGTGAGATTTCTGGTCGTTTTAATTATGAATTTGCATGTGATTTGGGAAAACGAATTCCTAGAGTATTTTATAAAAATGGAGAAGAGACCAGAAGTAAGGATTACTTCTCAGAATAATTACTGAGGGAACTATATTTTTGTATAGACCCGTGGAAAGTGGAGATACTATCCATAAAGATAAAAGATCGTAATTAGAAAAGTACTGAATAATTACGATAAGTTATGTATTTTTAAGGAGTGTATCAGACTATGGTAATTCGACGCGGGGATATTTTTTATGCAGATTTAAGACCGGTAATTGGCTCAGAACAGGGCGGTATCAGGCCGGTACTAATCATTCAAAATGATGTAGGAAACAGGCACAGTCCGACAGTTATTTGTGCTGCGATTACTTCACAGATGCACAAGGCAAAACTTCCGACCCATGTAGAGTTGGACAGTCAGAAATATGACTTGGTAAAGGATTCCGTTGTGTTGTTAGAGCAGCTTCGTACGATTGATAAAAAGCGATTAAAGGATAAAGTGTGTCATTTAGATCCACAGATACTTGATAAGGTTGATAAAGCATTGGAAATCAGCTTAGAACTTATTACATAATGGCTAACTTGACGAAAGTGCTTATGACGTGATAGAATTAATCGGTTTTATATTTTAAATTTTACAAATAGAAAAAGGAGAGCTTATAATTATGGACGACGGTGGTAGTCCGGGGACTGGTAAGGTTAGTTTGAAGCGTATGGTTTCGAGACCGGTTTCCAAATTGTTTGGAGTGCAGATTTTTAAAGATTTAGAAGACGTAACAGAAGAAGAGATTATTTCCATGGTGAATGAAGGACACGAGCAGGGCGTGTTGCTTGCTAGTGAAGCGGAGATGATTCAGAATATTTTTGAGTTCGGAGATAAAGAAGCGAAGGATATTATGACTCATCGTAAGAATGTTATTGCAATCGATGGGAATAGTACCTTTTTGGAAGTATTAGAATTTGTAACCAATAATAATTATTCCAGATATCCAGTATATGAAGACGATTTGGATAATATTATCGGTATTTTACATATCAAAGAGATGCTAAAGCTTTGCCGTAAGGAATCTATTTATGAAATGCCTGTAAAGGATATCAAAGATTTGATTCGTAGTGCGAAGTTTATTCCGGAAACGAGAAATATTAATACATTGTTTGCTAATATGCAGTCTGAAAAGAATCATCTGATGATTGTGATTGACGAGTATGGTCAGACAGCGGGAATTGTGGCTATGGAAGATATTGTAGAAGAGATTGTAGGCAATATCGAAGATGAACATGATGAAGAAGAGCAGATGATAGAACATTTTGTAGATGGAAGTTTTCTAATGGATGGCATGACGCCTTTGGAAGATGCATTAGAAGTGTTAGAGATTACGTTTCCTAAGCAGGACGATTTTGAAACGTTGAACGGACTTTTGATCTCGTTGATACATCGTATTCCGAACGAGGACGAGCATATTATTACGGAAGCTTTTGGTTATGCTTTCGAGGTATTAGAAGTAGAGAATAAAAGGATTAAAAAAGTAAAAGTCACAAAAGTGCAGGAAAAAGATAGAAATAATGAAGAGGATTCTTGCAAGAGTGATGAAATAATAGTATAATAAAAGGTAATAGAGGTAAGGGAGAGATTTTATGTCAGGACATTCAAAATTTGCAAATATTAAGCATAAAAAAGAGAAAAACGATGCTGCAAAAGGTAAGATTTTCACAATTATCGGTCGTGAAATTGCCGTAGCAGTTAAAGAGGGTGGTCCAGATCCAGCTAATAACTACAAATTAGCACAGATTATTGCAAAGGCAAAATCAAACAACATGCCAAATGATACAATTGAACGTGGTATCAAAAAAGCAGCTGGTGAAGTTGGAAATGTTAATTACGAATATTGTACATATGAAGGATACGGTCCAAGTGGTACAGCGATTATCGTAAAATGTTTAACAGATAATAAGAACCGTACAGCAGCGAATGTACGTAATGCTTTTACAAAAGGTCATGGAAGCATCGGTACACAGGGCTGTGTATCATATATGTTCGATGAAAAGGGGCAGATTATTATCGCAAAAGAAGATTGCGATATGGA
>JAFYQA010000059.1 GCA_017547315.1 Roseburia sp.
AATCCGCGAAACATTTGATATGAACAAAGAAGTATACGTAAACCTTGCAGGTGCAAGTGAAATCGCAGTACAGGCTGATAAAGACGGTATTGGCGAAGATGCAGTATCTGTAGTGATTCCTGCAGCAACACTTTACCTTCCATTAGAAGACTTAGTAGACTTCGAAAAAGAAAAAGAGCGTCTCTTAAAAGAACAGGCTCGTTTAGAGAAAGAATTAGCTCGTTCTAAGGGCATGCTTACTAATGAAAGATTCTTAAGCAAAGCGCCAGCAGAGAAAGTTCAGGAAGAAAAAGACAAACTTGCAAGCTATGAACAGATGATGGCTCAGGTACAGGAACGCCTTGCACAGATGAAGTAGTATTTCGTCCACAATTTGTATGTGTGGGTTAATGTAATGAAAAGAGAAACGAGGCCTTGGATATTTTATTTTTGCGGTTGTCCGCATGTAAGAATTTCTAAGATTCCTAATTTAAGTAGTGAAAAAGGTACGTGCCGTGCTCAAGAGCCATCCGTGGCTCGTGAGCCCTAAAATTGCCGTCCATGGCAATTTTGCCCTGCCTTACGAAATAGGAACCTAAGAAATACTAACGTGCTCCCAAACGAAAAATAAAATATCCAAGGCCTCGTTTCTCTTTTTATTTACGTTGTGTCCACATACAAGCAGGGAGTTCATCGCCTTAGCGGGAATTGGCTGAAGATTAGCATTTTGGCATGTCTCAGTTCGTATGTTTCAATATACTTTATTCCATTCAAATCACCAGATGAAAGAATCAGGACTTGAAAAAGTACGAAAGTACTAGTATAATTAAACTAGTGGAGACTATAATTAGGACATGGCAGGAGATAGGTATGTCAGAAATTAACAGACCAAATGCTTTCGTTCAGACCAGTAACAGTGAGATGGAAGCTTTTTTACAGGTACCAGCACCGGAGAACGAAGAAACATATACAATTGGATATTTAGAAACTTTGCTAGAACAGAATGGTGTCCGTTATGGCATTAAGAAAGATGCACTTAAGCATATCATTGAAGGCGAGATTTATAATCAGCCAATATTGGTTGCGGTTGGTACACCGGCAGTAGATGGTATAGATGGTTACTATGAATTCAAGTTCAACACTAGTAAAGATAGTAAGCCACAGATGAAGGAAGATGGTTCTGTGGATTATTGGTCTGTTAACAGCATTAAAGCTGTTAACGCAGGAGATGTACTTGCAGAGTATCATCCACCGGTACAGGGGAAAGATGGCATTAATGTTCGTGGCGTTGCTATTTTAGCAAAGCGTGGTAAAGATCAGGCTATGTTAAAAGGTAAGGGATTCCTTAGAAGTGATGATGGGCTTACATATACGGCTGAGTTAGATGGTAAAATCGAGCTACAGGGTGACCGTATGATGGTCTTAGCGATTCATGAGGTTGCAGGTGATGCAGATATCTCTACCGGTAATATTGATTTTCGTGGTGATGTAGTGGTTCATGGTAATGTAGGGAGTGGAATTACGATTAATGCTACAGGTTCTATCACGATTGATGGTACGGTAGAAGCATGTACGTTAAAGGCTGGTAAGGATATCATTTTACGCCGTGGTATGTTAGGCGGTCATAAGGCATCTGTTAAAACAAAAGGAAATATTTTTGCGAAGTTCTTTGAAAATACAGCCATTGAAACGGAAGGTAATATTGATGCAGAAGTATTGATGAACTGTGAAGTGGATTGCCATGGTAAGATTACTTTATCAGGTCGTAGAGCTAGTATTATAGGCGGAGAAGTTCATGCAATAGAAGGAATCGAAGTGATGAGTCTTGGTAATGAAGCTGAAACGAAGACTTATATCTATGCAGGAGCAGATCCAGATATGCATACTCGTATTGCTATGCTCGAGAAGAAGATTATTGAAGTAAAAGAAGAACTGGCTAAGGTTGAAAAAGGAATCGAACAGTTTAAGCTTTTAGAGCGTGAAAAGAATATAAGTTATGCAAATGATCCGAGACGTATGGCATTATTGCGTATTCGCATTAGAAATAATGCATCGTTGGCAGAAGACGAGACAGAATTACACAGACTTCAGGAACTTATGTCCCGTTCCGTTGGTGCTTCTGTAAAAGTATTAGATAAGGTACATGCAGGTGTTCGCATTCATATCGGAATCGAGAAAATGAAGATTCAGAATGAAGCAACAAATGTGGAATTTTATCTTTTAGAGAATAAAATCCGTACCAAACCGGCAAGCTAGATGTCAAAAAAGGCGGAAAAGTGCGATTATTTTAGAAAAACTTAAAAGAAAAAAACTTGATTATCTCACCACTATATTATAATATAGTGGTGACTTTTATTTATGTGAGTTTACCGAAGAATTTGCATGCAGATTCTTGATTGGATAGGGAGATAATATTTTTATGATAAATTTTGAAGAAGAATTAAAAAACTTTAAACCAAGTTTGGAAGTAGAAGAGGCAGAACAGGCGATTTATAATCACGAATTAGTGGATATGACAGACATGATGCAGGAAATGCTTCGTGAGATGAAGCAGGGGTTATAGAGATGGTATGTTATAATTGTAATACACAGTTGGATCATTCACAGAATTGTCCAAATTGTGGTGTAAAAGTTAGTATGTATAAGAAAATTATTATGGCATCCAACGCATATTATAATGTAGGTTTGGAAAAAGCCAGTGTCAGAGATTTGTCAGGTGCTGCTGAAAGCCTGAAAATGAGTCTGCGTTTTAATAAGCGGAATACCGACGCAAGGAATTTACTTGGATTAGTATATTGCGAGATGGGTGAAGTAGTCGCAGCATTGACAGAGTGGGTAATTAGTAAGAATTATCAGCCGGAGAACAACAGAGCGAGTTTTTATTTAGACTCTATTCAGCAGAATAAAGGAAAGTTAGAATCCATTAATCAGACGATTAAGAAATATAATCAGGCATTGCTCTATTGTAAGCAAAATAGCAGAGATTTAGCGATTATTCAGTTGAAAAAAGTGTTGTCGTTAAATCCGAAGCTTGTGGCAGGACATCAGCTTTTAGCGTTGTTGTATATTCAGGAACAGAAATACGAGTTGGCAAAAAAATCGCTTCGTAATGCTGGCAAGATTGATGTGAACAATAAGGTGACACTTCGTTATTTAAAAGAAGTGAATCTGGGACTAAGAGAGCAGAGTGGTAATAAAAAGCAAAAAAGTGATGAATTGGTTTCTTATCAGAGTGGTAATGAGACAATTATCCAGCCAAAATATTTAAAAGAGACTTCTGCATTTGGTACGATTGTAAATATGGTAATTGGAATTGGAATCGGTGTGGCGATTACAGCGTTTTTAATTGTGCCTGGAGTGGAGCGGACAGCACAGGAAGCTGCAAATAAGTCTGTGTTGGAAGCAAATAATACGATTTCTTCTAAAAACCAGACGATTGCTACCTTAGAAGCACAAGTTGACGAACTGGCAACTAAAATTACGAATATGCAGATTGCTGGGGATGATGTGACTGCTCAGGTGAATAGTTATGACCAGTTGTTGCAGGCCTATATCAATAATGAGAAAGCGGATATAGATGCGGCGGGTGCGGCACTTGGTATGGTGCGGGAAGAGCATCTTAGCGAAGCTGCGTTAGAGGTTTATAAATCAATTAATGGCAAAGTGAATCAGGAATATTTGGCGATTCTTTATAAGGATGGATATAATGCTTACAGTGCACAGAATTATGAGGTTGCAATTGAGAACTTGTTAAAAGCAATCGAGATAGACGAGTCTTATCAGAATGGTAATGCATTATATTATTTAGCACAGGCATATCGTAAGAGTGGCGATTTGGATAGTGCGAAACCACATTATAAGAGATTTGTGGAATTGTATCCGGATACGGAGCGTGCTGCTACTGCTGCACGTTACGCAGAATAAATAATAAGATTACAAAAGACGTTTAGGGAATACCCTAGGCGTCTTTTTTATTCTACAGGAAAGACTTTGTTACGTTAAATTATGAAAGGATATGGATTTCCTTTAGAATAAAAATTTAAAGCAGCAAGGAAGGAGATAAGAAGTATGCAAACAAAATATGAATTGGAGGATTTGGGACTGGCAGTGTGGGTTCCGAAGGAATTAGATCATCATCACGCAGATATTTTACGGTCAGAAGTAGAGATGCTGATACATATTTATCATGCAAAAAATGTAGTGTTTGATTTTGCGGAAACAGACTTTATGGATAGTTCTGGAATCGGAGTATTGATAGGAAGAGCTAGAAAGCTAGGGTTTGGGAATGGTGTTGTATATGCGAGAAATTTAAATGGCAGGGTGAGAAAAATATTCCATGCTAGTGGTCTGGAAAAAATAATTTATGTAATAGCGGAGGCGAGATAAAAATGAGAACAAATCAAATGCAGTTACAGTTTGATGCAAAATCGGTGAATGAAAGTTTTGCGAGGGTAGCGGTTGCAGCTTTTTTAACAGAATTAAATCCTACGATTGATGAAATGGAGGACATAAAAACTGCGGTATCAGAAGCGGTTACGAATGCGATTATTCATGGATATCAGTTAAAAGAAGGGCAGGTTCGGCTATTTTGTAAGGTTTGGGGGATGCAGGTTGAAATTCGAATAGAGGATGATGGAGTAGGAATTGCAGATATAGAAAAAGCGATGGAACCATTTTTTACAACGAAGCCGGAAATGGAGCGGTCTGGAATGGGATTTTCTTTTATGGAGGCATTTATGGATGAAGTAGAGGTCGTATCTGTCGTAGGGAAAGGTACTACGGTAATTATGCGAAAAGAAATCGGAAGACAGGAAGTATAGCTGCATGAGGGATATGACGGACCTAATCAGACAGGCACAGGAAGGAGATAAAGCAGCCAAAGATAGAATGATATCTGAGAATCTGGGGTTGGTACATAGTATTGTAAGAAGGTTTGAGAATCGTGGATGTGAAAGAGAGGAGCTGTTTCAGATTGGATGTATTGGTTTAATAAAAGCGATTGAAAAATTTGATTTGTCACTGCAGTTGGCATTTTCTACATATGCTGTTCCTATGATTATGGGAGAAATTAGACGTTTTCTACGGGATGATGGAATGGTAAAGGTAAGCCGTACATTAAAAGAAAATGGATATAAAATCAGTAAGGCAAGAGAAATGCTTACAAACGAACTGGGACGAGAACCAAGTATTTTAGAAATTGGTGCGATAACGGAGCTGGATAGAGAGGAAATTGTTCTGGCATTAGAAGCGAATAGAGAGGTTGAGTCTATTTATCAACCAGTAATGGGAGGAGAAGGCGATGAAATTCTTCTAGTGGACCAGTTGGGGAATACTTCTAATATTTATGAAGAGCCAGAGAAAGAGGCTGTTTTAAATAAACTTATGGTATCGCAGTTGCTAAAAACTTTGAACGAGCAGGAGCAGAAAGTCATTCACTTGCGTTATTTTGAAAATCAGACACAGTGTGAGGTGGCGGTACAGATGGGGATGTCACAGGTGCAGATTAGCAGACTGGAACGGAAAATTTTGTTAAGATTACGAGAACTGGCAAAGTAGTGCGATAAGAAGGTTGCGTATTGTTAAATTCTGGAAATGGTGCTACAATTTATACGGTGTAGTTTTTGGTTTTGAAAGGAAAGTTATGAAGTGGGTAGTAGAAGTTTAGGAGAACGAAATGGCGTTTATAGAATTTAACAATATTTCAAAAGTATATCAGACTGGTGAGACAAGTATTAAGGCATTAGATGAAGCTAGTTTTTGCGTAGAGCAGGGCGAATTAGCGGTTGTTTTGGGTACATCCGGCGCTGGTAAAACAACAGCACTTAATATATTAGGTGGAATGGATGTACCAACGAGTGGTCAGATTATTGTAGATGGGAATAATATCACGAATTATAATCAGAAGCAGTTAGTGGGATATCGTAGAACGGATATCGGATTTGTGTTTCAGTTTTACAATCTGGTGCCGAATCTGACTGCATTAGAGAATGTAGAGTTGGCGGTACAGGTTTGTAAGAATGCGCTGGATGCATCGGAGACATTAGATAAAGTTGGGTTGGCAGAGCGTAAGAATAATTTCCCGGCTCAGCTTTCTGGTGGTGAGCAGCAGCGAGTATCGATTGCTAGAGCACTAGCTAAAAATCCCAAGCTGTTATTGTGCGACGAGCCTACCGGTGCATTAGATTATAATACCGGAAAACAGATTTTACAGTTATTACAGGATACCTGTCGAAAGGAAAATATTACTGTAATTTTGATTACCCATAACTCGGCAATCGCACCTATGGCGGATCGCTTGATTCGTTTTAAAAGCGGTAAAGTTGTTGAGATGACCAAGAATGAGAATCCAATGTCCATTGCGGATATTGAGTGGTAATAAGGAGCGAAATGAAAGCATATACAAAGGACGTCATTCGCTCGATGGTAAAAGGTCGGAAACGCTTTTTTGCGCTGATGCTGATTACGGCACTCGGTGTCTGTATGTTTGGCGGTATTAAAGCGGGTTGCGACGATTTGAGATATTCAGCGGATGTATTTTTTGATAAACAGAATTTATATGATATTTCCATTGTATCGACACTGGGATTGACGGACGATGATATTAAAGCAGTTGCCGAGATGGAAGGTATCGAGGATGTAGAGGGAACATATTCAGAAGATGTATTTACAGATTTAGACGATGGTTCCCGGAAACAGGCTACGGTAAAGATGCTGAGTGAAAAAGGGATTAATGTGCCGTACTTACTGGAAGGAGAATTACCGGATCGTCCAGCAGAGATATTAGTTACGAAAAAGTATATCGAAGAGTCTGGAAAAAAACTAGGCGATGTGCTGTGCATTGAAGAGAAGATAGAAGT
>JAFYQA010000060.1 GCA_017547315.1 Roseburia sp.
GACTCTCTAGTAGATATAATCATACCTGTGTATGGCACTGCAATACGAATCAATGCACAGATTTTTGCAAAAGTATCATCATCAATACCATTATCAAAAGTATCTGGATCGATATCATCTGCACGTTTTAAACGTGGCACACTGATGGTATGTGGTCCAACACCATGTACTGCCTCTAAATGTTCTGCATGCATCAAAAGTCCTGCGAACTCGTAACGGTATAATTCCAAACCAAACAATACTCCTAAACCTACGTCATCGATGCCACCTTCCATCGCTCTATCCATTGCTTCTGTATGGTAAGCATAATCATGCTTTGGTCCGGTTGGATGAAGTTCTTCATAACTCTTTTTATTGTATGTTTCCTGGAATAAGATATATGTACCAATACCTGCATCGCGCAATTTACGATAGTTTTCTACTGTAGTAGCTGCGATATTTACATTCACACGACGGATCGCACCATTTTTGTGTTTAATACTGTAAATAGTCTTGATACAGTCTAAAATGTATTCAATTGGGTTATTTACAGGATCTTCACCAGCCTCGATTGCAAGACGTTTGTGTCCCATGTCCTGTAATGCAATTACTTCTTTTGCTACTTCTTCCTGTGTTAATTTCTTTCTGGCAATGTGTTTGTTCTTTAAGTGATATGGACAGTATACACAACCATTTACACAGTAGTTTGACAAATAAAGTGGAGCAAACATTACGATACGATTACCGTAATAGTCCTCTTTAATTTTCTTTGCTAAATCATACATTTCCTGTATTTTTTCCGGAATATCACATGCTAAAAGCACAGATGCTTCTCTATGTGTCAACCCTTTCTGTTCTCTCGCTTTTGCAAGGATGGCATCAATTACCTCTAAATTATCTTTGTTGGCATCTGCATAAGCAAGTGTTGCCATAATCTCCTCGTCTGAAATAAATTCCTCTGCCTTTAATGATTTTACATCGTACATTTTAATATCCTCCCGGTTTTACTGTTTTTATTTAAGTAAATTTCCTTTATACTTATCTTAATTAATCTTTTGAGCATTACAATTTCTGCTAAACTCTATACTCAAAATTACCACGAAATTGGATATAGATGTTTATTGGCACATAATCCCTGCCCATTTAATATTCTAACAAAAATCTCCTCTATCAGTTACCAATTCATAACCGATATCCTGCATACATTTTCGCAGATTCGCATCACCCTCTGCAGCTTCATCTCCACTATGAATTTTATTATCATACAGCGTATATTTTTCTCTGGCATCCTTTGGAGATAGGTTCGGCATCACTACATTCGCACCTGCTAAAATACCAAGTTCACGTCCATTCTCATGTATCGTTCCAAGCGCTGTCGTTGCCGGAAGTAATACATGTGGATGGATTAATCGAATAATTGCCAGCAATCGTAATGTCCGCTCTAGTGTTCCTGCATCCTCCTTCGCAAATGGTGTCTCTTTTTGCGGAATAAAAGGACCAATTCCCACCATCTGTGGCTCTAATTCCTTGATAAATTGTAAGTCCTCATACAATGTTTCTATCGTCTGTCCCGGTGAACCTACCATGAATCCACAACCAACCTGATAACCGATTTCTTTTAAATCATTCAGACACTGTTTACGATTCGCTAAGTTCAATTCCTGTGGATGTAATTTCTGATAGTGTGCCTCATTCGCTGTCTCATGTCGCAACAAATAGCGATTCGCACCTGCATCAAAATACTTCTGATAGCTTTCTTTGGACTTTTCACCAATGGATAATGTAATCGCACAATCTGGATACTGCTCCCTGATTGCTGCTACTATCTCACAGACACGTTCATCCGTAAAATGTCCATCCTCACCGCCCTGTAACACAAAGGTACGAAATCCCAATTCATATCCTTTTTCACAACATGCTAAAATCGTTTCTTTATCAAGGCGATAACGATTGGCACATTTGTTGCTTCTACGAATTCCACAATAATAACAGTCATTTTTACAGTAATTGGTAAACTCTATCAAGCCTCGTTTGAACACACGCTTGCCATAAACTGCGTCTGCGACTTCACGGGCATTTTGATACAAATATTGCACCTCTTCTTTTGTCGCATTTTCTTCATTCAACAATATTTGTAATTGCTCTAATGTAATATTCTGTTTTTTTCTAATCTCGTCTACTATGTTCTTATATATATTCATGTATTTTCTAACTCTATCTTCTTACTGATTCAAATTATTTTATACTCATCCATTTTATAGAAACCAAACACGCTGCTCAGTCTATGATACATTTGAATATACCGTTTTCACACCAATCCCCGGCAATCTTCCGATTTTTCCTGCCAGTGCACTGATGACATCCTGTGGTGCATCAATGGCAACACTGATAATGTTCACCTTTTTTTCACGATATGGAATCCCCATACGCCCGATGATATAATTGCCATATTCATGCAAAAGCTGATTTAATGCCGTTACTGATTCGGGATTCTCTACAATAATACCGATTAATGCTATTCTTGTGTTCATTTATCCTCCATATAAAAAGGAGCCATATCCCAAAAGATATAGCTCCATAAATTACACACAAAAACAGAACATGGCATACGCCACACTCTCCTTTATAAAATGCTATATCTTTCACCGCAAGCACCTTTTGGTGTTAGAAACATATTGTTATAAGTAAGAAAAATAGGTCTATCATAAAATCCGACAAAGCTATTCTCCTCACGCAGTTATAATATAGCACTTTGAGAAAAATTTATCAATATGCTGTTTTTCCTAGTTTTCAGAATTCTTCTTTGCATTCTGATGAACTAAAAACTCTTTTAAATATTCTTCACTACTTCATAAGCTCTGGTAATCGCATCTCTTAAATTACCAACCTTTTCACCATCACCGATAAGGTGATAATGTACACCAGCTTCTTTTAACATCTCTTCGAAAGCAGGGTCTACATGATAACCATTTGCAAATACTAAAGTATCCGCATCTGCGATTACATGCTCTACACCATTCTGTTCATAGATAATGCTGGTCTCTGTCACTTCTGTCACTTTTGCCAAACATTCAATTTTCACACCCTTGGCCATCATTCTCTGAACAAGTACGCTTCGTGCAGAACCAGACTCTGTCATCATGATTTCTGGTGCCATTTCAAGGATTGTGATATCGCGGTTACGCACAAAACGGTCATTTACTAATGGTGCTAAGTACTCTGCTAATTCACAACCTACGCTGCCGCCACCGATGATAACGATTTTACGTCCTGGGAACGCTTTTCCTGCTAAAATAGCGTCTGCTGTCACTGCCTGCTTGAAACCTGTGAATGCTTCAATCACATTTGGTTTTGCACCCGGTGCTGCTACTACTTCATAGCCCGCAAATTCGCCCTGCAACATTTCCTTGGTCACAGGTGTATTCAAACGTACCTCCACACCCATTGTTTCTAAACGGTGTGCCATGAACTGAACTACTTTTGTCATTTCCTGTTTACCGATTGGTACACATGCTACATGAATTGCTCCGCCTAATTCTTCTTTTGCTTCGCAAAGTACTACGTTGTGTCCACGTTTTTTCGCTACAAATGCTGCTTCCATACCTGCAGCACCACCACCGATTACCAGCACGTTTTTCTTTACATCTGCTTCTGGTAAGGTATCTTCATTTTCTAATTCAAA
>JAFYQA010000061.1 GCA_017547315.1 Roseburia sp.
ACTATCACGCCAGTCTTTTTTCACCTTTACCCAAAGTTTTAAATTCACCTTAGCGTCTAACATACGTTCAATCTCGTAGCGGGCATTTGAACCGATTTTTTTGAGCATTGCACCACCTTTTCCAATGATGATACCCTTGTGCGAATCACGCTCGCAAACGATTGTTGCATCAATATCAAAAAAATTCTGACCCTTACGCTGCTTCATCTGATCAATATACACCGCAATACCGTGTGGAATCTCTTCGTCCAACGCATGTAATGCTTTTTCACGAATCAGTTCTGCTACAATCGCACGTTCCGGCTGATCTGTAATCGTATCTTCATCGTAAAACTGTGGTCCGTATGGTAAATATTTAAAAATCATATCAATGACATCCGGCAAATTCTGTCCACGTAATGCAGATACCGGAATGATCTCTGCAAAATCATAGACCTTACGGTAAGTATCGATGTATTCGATTACTTTTTCTTTGTCTACTGTATCTACTTTATTGATAATCAAAATAACTGGTGTCGTTACTTTTTTAAGCTGTTCGATGATATGCTGTTCGCCTGCACCGATAAAATTCGATGGTTCAACCAACCAGAGAATCACGTCTACTTCACTTAATGTACGCTCTGCTACGTTCACCATATATTCACCCAATTTATTCTTTGCCTGATGAATACCCGGCGTATCTAAAAATACAATCTGACCACGTTCCATGTCTGTATATACTGTCTGGATACGATTACGGGTAGTCTGCGGTTTTTTCGATGTAATCGCAATTTTCTGACCAATCAAATGATTCATTAAAGTGGACTTTCCTACGTTTGGACGACCAATTAAGGTTACAAATCCAGATTTAAAATTATTTTCCATGCTTTTCTCCTAATGTGTTTTTGCATATACTAATATATATTAATTTATATTAATTCAAAGTCACAGCTCGAAAACACCAAGTGTTTCCTCGCTGTGGCTTCTCGCCAAAGAAATTTTCAAAAAAGAATCCGTTTATGCAAGCATAACGTATTCTTTTTACGAAAATTGCCTTGGCTCTGAATTAATACAGGTTTTTAAGTTCTTTAAACAAGCCTGCTTCTTTCTGAAGTGCTTCTTCGTTACCCACGACACAGATATTATCATCTGATAAAACCGATGCTACCAATTCTTTTAGTGCTCTGATATCTGCATCTGTGGCACTGATTACCTGGTCACGTTCTGCCTGCAATTCTTCAAAACTCATGCCTTGCAAATAAGCAGTCATAGAACGCTCACCCTTTGCAAATGGATTCATCGGTGTATCCATATCGCTAATTGTTCCGATGATATATTTTGTCATTTCGTGCTCATCTGCCTCGAAACTTTCCAAATATGCCGGAATACCATCGTATACCTCGTTCGTTTTTCCAAGATTCGGATCACGATAAGACACAAAATACATGTCACCATTTCGCATACAGCCATTCATACAGCCATAGGCACCGCCCTTTACACGAACATTATTCCAAAGATAATCATATCCTAAAATCACTTTTAAAATGCGGAGTGCTCCATGATATTTGTGACCATGTGCACGATAATTACCCGCTCTCGCAACATACTGTACCTGAGATGCATCCATGAATCCTTCATTCTTCTGTTCAAATGAAAACTCTGCTGCTGCACCAATTCCTCTATCTGCAAAAAGTTTCTCTTTTAACGCCAAAACTTCCTGCTCTGCAACCGGATAATCTTCGTTGCTACAAGTTACACTAACCAGTAATCTGTCATTTGTAAAAAGCTTTTCTACCAATGACTGTAATTTCTCTGATAATGCTACCTTACGTTCCTCAAAATTTGCTTCGATATCTGAAACAACACGATACAATTCGATGCTGTTACGATATGCTGCTGTTTTTGAGAAATAACTCATAGCACGGTTAGAAGCTACCGAATGTCCTGCACCACTTAAAGACATCTGCAGTCTGGACTTTAACTCAAGCAATACTTCACGCAAACGCTTTTCATCCTTGAAATTAGAAGTAAACATCATCTCTTCTAATAACTTTCTGGCATCGATAAGTTTATTCGCCAATGCTTTTGTACGCACCTCGAACATAACCTTTACTTCATCTTTGTCACAAACGCTTGGATATAATCCCATCGTACTACCAAGTCCTCCGGTATGGAAGTTCACTTCGTTTGCAAAATCTGCATAATTATAATTTGCAGTATCAATATAACCTAGCATTGCTTTTAAAATACCGATATACGGAATATCTTCTACCGGAATATCCTGCATATCAAATAACAATGCCAGATAAATAATACCATTTGAGAAAATATCATGATGCATTACCATCGTGTCACCAATCTGACGCTTTGTATTGGCATAATCTAATGCTTCCTTTTTCATATCTTCGCGGGAAAGCATCGGAATCTTATCCATATCTTCTTTCGAAGAAGGCTCCTCCTGATATTCTTCTAAACGTTTTGTAGCCTCTACCAGTTCTGCAATCTCTTCTGCACTCAAACTTTCTTTATAGGCCTTTAACTTCTCTTCT
>JAFYQA010000062.1 GCA_017547315.1 Roseburia sp.
GGATATTGGAAGAATAAAGAAGAGGTAATTCAGAATACTGCAATTGAGAGAAGCTTTTATCCAGAAATTATGGAAGATGAGAGAGAACGTAAAGTAAGTGGTTGGAATAAGGCAGTAAAATATTCTTATGGATGGGCGAAGGAAATCTAGAGACGAATAAGATATAAATCACTGTTGCAAAACATAGTTAGGAAAGTACGAAATCACTATAATAAAAAATGGAGGAGAATAGATGTTACCATATTTGGCAGAATTTATAGGAACAATGATATTAATTCTTTTGGGTGATGGTGTTGTGGCAAATGTGACGCTTAACAAATCTGGTATGAAAGGTGCAGGTTCGATTCAGATTACATTTGCATGGGGGCTTGCAGTTATGCTTCCGGCATTTATTTTTGGAGTGGCATCCGGTGCGCATTTTAATCCAGCATTGACACTTGCACTTGCAGTAGATGGAAGTTTTGCGTGGAGTATGGTGCCGGGATATATCGTGGCACAGTTTGCAGGAGCATTTATAGGAGCTGTGTTAGTATACTTGCTATTTAAAGCTCAGTTTGATGCTACAGAAGATGCAGGAACAAAACTGGGGGTATTTTCAACTAGTCCTTCGGTTCCAAATCGGATATTAAATCTTTTAAGTGAAATTGTGGGAACTTTTGTATTAGTATTTGCGATTAAAGGGATTCCGGCAGGCGTTCCTGTAGGGGTAAATAATTTATTAGTATTTGGAATTATTGTATCTATTGGTATGTCATTAGGAGGGCTTACAGGCTATGCAATCAATCCGGCAAGAGACTTGGGACCACGTCTTGCACATGCAGTCCTGCCGATTAGACATAAAGGTTCTTCAAACTGGGGATATGGCGTGATTACACTCTTAGGACCGGTGATAGGGGCTTTACTTGCAGTAGGTTTATATGGTATAATACCTTGGTAAAAACAATTACATAAAGATTGAATAAGTAAATTGCAGACATGAGAGAAGCAGTATCATATCTCAAGTAGACCTTGGGCGTGGTTACGCTTCTCTTTTTGTCTGTTGGAAAGACATGGTCGCTAGTGCGATGCTTTTGCGGCACGAGAATGTGCAAAGCACATTCTTGGTTCTAACTATTTATCACCAGGGCAATTTACGAAGAATGTCTGCTGCGTGCAGAATGAAATTTTTAAAAAATATTATTAACATATGGAAGGTGAACGAAATGTATGATGTTGTAGTTATCGGTGCAGGTGTATCAGGAAGTGCAACAGCCAGAGAACTTTCCCGCTACGACTTAAAGGTGTGTGTAGTAGATAAGGAAGAAGATGTTTGCTGTGGAACTTCAAAAGCCAACAGTGCCATTGTACATGCTGGTTTTGATGCAGAGAATGGTTCGCTTATGGCGAAATTGAATGTAGAAGGTAATGAAATGATGGAACAGTTGTCAAAAGAACTGGACTTTCATTTCAAGAAAAATGGATCACTTGTAGTTTGTCTGAACGAAGAAGACAGACCGAATTTGGAAGCGTTATATGAGCGTGGCGTGAAAAATGGCGTGAAAGAGCTTCGCATCATTGAACGTGAAGAATTAGTGGCATTAGAACCGAATATTGCAGATGAGGCGGTAGCAGCATTGTATGCACCTACCGGTGGTATTGTATGTCCATTTGGTATGAATATTGCTTTTGCAGAGAATGCTGCAGCCAATGGTGTAGAATTTAAATTTGATACAGAAGTAACTGGTTTTGAGAAAAAAGAAGACAGCTGGGTAGTAAAGACTACTACTGGTGATATTGAGACGAAATATGTGGTAAATGCGGCAGGTGTATATGCGGATGTATTCCACAACATGGTGAGTGAAACGAAAATACATATTACACCGAGAAAAGGTGACTATTGCTTATTAGATCGTTCTACCGGTGGTTTTGTAACACATACAATTTTCCAGCTTCCTGGTAAATATGGTAAAGGTGTGTTAGTATCTCCGACAGTGCATGGTAATACATTAGTAGGACCGACTGCGATTGATATCGAGGATAAAGAGGGTACCAATACGACACAGGTTGGTATTGACGAATTAATTAACAAAGCAGGTACTACCGTAAAAGGGTTACCGATTCGTCAGGTTATCACTTCCTTTGCAGGTTTGCGTGCACATGAGGATAATCATGAGTTCTGTATTGGTGAATTAGAAGATGCAAAAGGATTTATTGACTGTGCAGGTATTGAATCACCGGGACTTACAAGTGCTCCTGCAATTGGTAAAATGGTAGCAGGTATCATTCGTGATTTAAGTGGCGCAAAAGAAAAGGATAACTTTATTGCAACCCGCAAAGGTATTTTAGATCCGAAGACTTTAAGTAAAGAAGAATACGCAGCTTTAATCAAAGAAAAACCAGAATATGGTAACATTATCTGCCGTTGTGAAATGATTACAGAAGGCGAGATTATGGATGCAATTAACCGTCCATTAGGTGCAAAATCATTAGACGGTGTGAAACGTAGAACCAGAGCAGGTATGGGACGTTGTCAGTCAGGTTTCTGTTCTCCAAGAACAATTGAGATTTTGGCAAGAGAACGTGGCGTAGAGATGTCCGAGATTACCAAAGCTGGTGGTGAATCTAAGATTATCGTTGGCGTGAACAAAGATAGACTCTAGTAAGAGAATTCTAGGAGTTTTCTTACAAAAATTCGTGCGATGTCACAAATTTTTGAGTTATGAATAAGTGAGGATGGTTATGTTAAATTATGATATTGTAATCGTAGGTGGTGGCCCGGCAGGTCTTGCAGCCGCTATTTCAGCGAAGAAAAATGGTATTGAAAGCATTTTAGTATTAGAACGTGACAAAGAGTTAGGCGGTATCTTAAATCAGTGTATTCATAATGGTTTTGGTCTTCATACATTTAAGGAAGAATTGACAGGTCCGGAATATGCAGGCAGATTTGTAGATCAGTTATTAGAGCAGCAGATTGAGTACAAGCTGAATACGATGGTTCTTAGCATCACAGAGGATAAAGTTGTGACAGCGATGAATCGTACAGAGGGCATTTTAGAGATTCAGGCAAAAGCAGTTATTTTAGCAATGGGATGTCGTGAGCGTTCCAGAGGTGCATTAAATATTCCAGGTTATCGTCCGGCCGGTATTTATTCTGCAGGTACTGCACAGCGTCTTGTAAATATGGAAGGCTATATGCCAGGACGTGAAGTAGTAATTTTAGGTTCTGGTGATATTGGTTTGATTATGGCTCGTCGTATGACTTTAGAAGGTGCGAAGGTTAAGGTAGTAGCGGAACTATTACCATATTCAGGTGGTTTGAAGCGTAATATCGTACAGTGTCTGGATGACTTCGGTATTCCATTAAAATTAAGTCATACTGTAGTAGATATCAAGGGTAAAGAACGTGTAGAAGGAATCACGCTTGCACAGGTAGATGAGAACCGCAGACCGATTCCGGGAACAGAAGAATATTATGAATGTGATACATTATTATTATCCTGTGGCTTGATTCCTGAGAATGAATTATCACGTGAATTA
>JAFYQA010000063.1 GCA_017547315.1 Roseburia sp.
AAGGCATTTTATCCGGAACAGAATGTAAGTGCCACAGCGGAGGAAAAAGAGTACGACGAAGAGATTTTGTGGCGTATAGATATTGATTATGCACAGGATAAAATTCGTATTGTGTTGAGTGATAAGGTGACAGAACCTAATGGCGAATGTGATGAAGGTTTCAATGCAAACGAAACGGATGTGATTTTAACAGAAAAAATGACAGAGCAGTTTGCAGTTGATTTTTCAGACCGCAAAGAGACGAAGAATCAGTTGAAGCAGCATTTATATGACATGCTTGCACGTTATAGTGGTAAAGAACTTCCATGGGGAACATTGACGGGTATCCGTCCGACTAAGATTCCAATGAAATTGCTGGAAGAAGGCAAGAGCAGAGAAGAAATTGAGCAATACATGAAGGACACCTATTTTGCCTCAGATGAGAAAATAGATTTATCCATCAATATCGCAGAGCGAGAATTGAAACTGTTACAGAAAATAGATTATGAAAATGGTTACAGTCTTTACATAGGCATTCCATTTTGCCCGACGACCTGTCTGTATTGTTCGTTTACCTCGTATCCGTTGTCTGCGTGGAGAAGTCAGGTGGATGCATATTTAGATGCATTAGAGAAAGAAATCCAGTTTGTGTCTGTGAAGTTTTACCATAAAAAATTAAATTCTATTTACATCGGTGGTGGTACACCGACTACGTTAGAACCGTATCAGTTAGACCGGTTAATTCGTAAAATAAAATGTAGTTTTGATCTATCACACTGCGTAGAATTTACCGTAGAAGCAGGTAGACCGGACAGTATCACCAGAGAAAAATTAGAAGTACTTCATAAATGGGGTATTGATAGAATTTCCATTAATCCACAGACCATGAAGGATGAAACCTTAAAATTAATCGGACGACATCATACCGTAGAACAGACCATCGAAAGTTATAAGATGGCACGTGAAGTTGGTTTCGATAATATCAATATGGATTTGATTTTAGGATTGCCGGGTGAGACGTTAGAAGACGTGCGTAATACCATGGAACAGATTAAGGTATTGAATCCGGATAACTTGACAGTTCATTCACTGGCATTAAAACGTGCAGCTCGTCTTAATATTTGTAAGGATGAATACAAAGATTTTGAGATGGTGAATACGCAGGAACATATGGATTTGGTATATTCATATTGTAAAGAGCTTGGTTTGCGCCCGTACTACCTGTATCGTCAAAAGAGTATGGCAGGTAATTTGGAGAATGTGGGTTATGCAAAAAGCAGCAAAGCCGGTGTATATAACATCTTGATTATGGAAGAAAAACAGACTATAATGGCACTTGGTGCAGGTGCGACTACAAAGTTTGTATTTAAGCCAGAAGAAGAGGATTCTACCCTTGACATGCGCATGGAAAGAGTAGAGAACGTGAAGGATGTGAAGAATTATCTGGAACGTGTGGATGAGATGATAGAACGTAAAATTCGAAAGATGAACGAAATCGGTTGGAAGTAATCCGAGAAGAAGTAATTTTTCGTAAGATGCACCAAACGAAAGGATGCACGGAATACAATTGCATGCGAAAGAGTGTGGGTGCATGAAATAGATGGGAATGAGAGAGGAAAGAGATTATGGCACTTAGTAAGAAACCGGTTAACGGTATGAAGGATATTTTGCCAGAGGAAATGCAGGTGCGTGACTATGTACAGTCAGTGATCAAAGATACCTACAGAAGCTTTGGTTTTACACCAATCGAAACACCTTGTATGGAGAATATTGCAAACTTAAGCAATAAGCAGGGTGGAGAGAACGAGAAATTAATTTTTAAAGTAATGAAACGTGGCGAGAAGTTAAAAGTAGAGGAAGCAAAGACAGAAGCTGACCTTGTAGATTTTGGTATGCGTTATGATTTAACAGTACCATTGGTTCGTTTCTATTCTAATAATGCGAATGACCTTCCTTCTCCATTCAAAGCATTACAGATGGGTAATGTGTGGAGAGCAGACAGACCACAGCGTGGCCGTTATCGTCAGTTTATGCAGTGCGACATCGATATCATTGGCGAGCCAAGCAATTTAGCTGAAATTGAATTAATTCTTGCAACAACTACAACAATTGGCAAGTTAGGCTTCAAAAATTTTGAAATCCGTATCAACGAACGCCGTTTATTAAAAGCAATGGCAGCTTACAGTGGATTTGCAGAAGATCAGTACGATACCGTATTCATTATCTTAGACAAGATGGACAAGATTGGTATGGATGGCGTAGCAGGCGAATTATTAAAAGAAGGCTATGCACAGGAATCTGTTGATAAATACCTTGGATTATTCAAAGGTGTAGAAGAAGCAGGTGGTGGTTTAGAAGGAATTAAATACCTTGCTAAAACATTAGAAGGTTTCTTAGAAGCAGACGTAGAGCAGAACTTACTTGAGATTATCGACAGCGTAGAGAATGCAAAAACTGCTGACTTTAAATTAGTATTTGATCCAACTCTTGTACGTGGTATGGGTTACTATACAGGCACTATTTTTGAAATTGCAATGCCAGAATTAGGTGCAGCTTGCGGTGGCGGCGGTCGTTATGATAAAATGGTAGGTAAGTTTACAGGTCAGGATGTTCCAGCTTGTGGATTTTCTATCGGTTTTGAACGTATTGTATTACTTTTATTAGAGAGTGGATTTACCGTTCCAAATCAGAGAGAAAAAGTAGCATTTCTTATCGAAAAAGGTTTCTCTGCTGCAAAACTTGCAGAAGTTATCGCAAAGGCACAGCAGGAGCGTCAGGCAGGCAAACAGGTACTTGTTGTCCGCATGAATAAGAATAAGAAGTTCCAGAAAGATAAATTAACCGCAGAAGGTTATACAGAAATCGTTGAGTTTTTTAATAATTAAGGAGAAATAATCATGGCAGAATCAATGCGCGGCTTACATAGAAGCCACAGATGTACAGAAGTATCTAGCGCAAACATTGGCGAAACAGTTACCGTTATGGGCTGGGTACAGAAAAGAAGAAATTTAGGAAGTTTAATTTTCATTGACTTAAGAGACCGTTCTGGTATCTTACAGTTAGTATTTAATGAAGAGTCAGTAGGAGCAGAAGGCTATGCAAAGGCTGAAAGCTTAAGAAGCGAGTTCGTAATCGCTGTTACAGGTAAAGTTGAAAAACGTTCTGCAGCAGTAAATGAGAACTTAAAGACAGGTGATATCGAAATCATTGCGACAGATATCCGTATTTTGTCTGAATCACAGACACCACCATTCGCAATCGAGGAGAATTCACCTACAAAAGAAGATATCCGTTTGAAATATCGTTACTTAGATTTAAGAAGACCAGATATCCAGAATAAATTAATGCTTAGAAGTAAAGTGCTTCGTCTTATGAGAGACTTCATGGCAGATGAAGGATTCCTTGAAATCGAGACACCAATCCTTTGTAAATCTACTCCAGAAGGAGCAAGAGACTACCTTGTACCAAGCCGTGTACATCAGGGTAATTTCTATGCATTGCCACAGTCTCCAC
>JAFYQA010000064.1 GCA_017547315.1 Roseburia sp.
CTTATTCGCTAATGCAATCTTTCGTAAAGAAACCTCAAGTTCTTCCTTAGGTACTCCAAGTCGTTCTAACTGCTCTTCTGACAAATCCATGAAAAAATCCTGAATCTCATTTGCCAGATACGCTTCTTCTGCCTCATCAAGTTCTAACTCTTCTGCCAGGGCCATCTGATAAAAAATCTCGTCATGCGCCGCCATATCTTTAATCGCGTTTTCCGCCACACTTCTTACAAAATGCTGATTCGTATATGCATTCCAATACTTCTGCGGTTTCTTGGGATTATACACCAATGCATCCTGCTGCACCGTTTTCTCCTGATACGCTACATACACTGCCATATCCCGCAAATACAAATCTACATCATCTACTGTCAATGCTACCATATCAAGAGACTTTGCATAAACCAAATCCCTGCGGTCTAATTGCTGCTTATACGAGGCTAATCCTGTAACCACCAATAATACCAGCAAAATTGCAGTGGTCTTCATTCGTTCCTTCATAAAAACAACCTACTTTTACTGACAGAGTTTTGCAACCACCTGATTAATAACGGCGCCTTCTGCTTTGCCCTTTAACTCTGGCATTACATTCTTCATAATCATTCCTTTATTCTTACCTGCTACAAGTTCTGCAAAACGCTCTGTGATGAAACTTTCCACTTCTTCTGCTGACATCATCTTAGGTGCGTATTCCTGGAAAATGTCATAACGAGCCTGATACTCTTCTATTAAATCTGTTCTGCTTGCAGGACAGCTATCTAACTGTTCTTTTACAGATTTGATTTCTTTTAAAATTACTTTATCTACGATTTCTTCTGTGATGTCATCTCTGCATCCCTCGTCAATCGCTACTTTTTTTGCAGCCGATACCAATACAGATATTGCATCCTTGCGCACCTTATCTCTCGCTTTCATCGCTGCTACCATGTCTTTTTGTAATGTTTCAAATGTCATTTTTATATCCTCCTAATCTTATAATCTCCTATAATACTCTTCGTACTGCCACAATGGTTCGGTATGTTGCATTCCCATAACAAATGCCTAACTTCGAATTAGCTGCATGAACAATTTTACCATTTCCCATATAAATCGCCACATGCCCCGCATAACAGATAATATCTCCAGCCTGAGCATTCGCATAACTTACTGCTTGTCCACTGCTTCGCTGTGCATAAGATGTTCTTGGTAGCGAAATCCCAAAATGTCCAAAACATGCCTGTGTAAAATAAGAACAGTCACAACCATTCGTCAAACTACTTCCACCATACACATACGGATTACCAACGAACTGACTGGCATAATTTACAACATCTTGTCCACTCACACTAGAACTATAGCCGGGATTAGAACCACCTGTAATTCCACTGGAACCTCCACCATTTTCCTTTTCCGCTTTCTCTGCGGCAATACGAGCTTCTTCTGTAGCAATAAACTGATTCTGTTGTTTAATCGTCTTTGCATATTTTTTCGCAAGGGCTGACGCATCTGCTAACTGCCCTTCCATATTCTCCATCTTCGCTGCACTTGCAATTAAAAGGTTCTCAAGTTCACTCTGCTGCTCCTGCATATTCACCTGCAGTTCTCCAAGTGCAATCATTTCTTCATCCAGTATTGCTTTTAAAGCAATTACTTCCTGTACTGTCTCTTGATATTCTGTCAATTGCTCTCTGTCGTACTGATACACATCAGCAATATATTCTGCCCGGTTTAATGCTTCCGTAAAATTAGAAGAACCTACCAGTGCAGTCCATAGTGAAGTATTATTACTATTCTCATACATATACTGGATACGCAGCTTCATAGAAGCGTACTGCTCTGCTTCTCTTATCTCCGCTGCTTCCAAATCACTTTCCGCCTGCGCAATCTCTGCCTCTTTATACGCTATATCTTCTTCTAATAGCGTCAAATCTGTCAAAAGTGCCATTAACGCCTCGTCATAAGCATCCATCTCTTCCTGCAGCGCTTCTTGTGCTTTATTTAACTTTTCGATCTCTTTATTCACTTCATCTAATTTTTCCTGCGCCTCATCACGCTTGTCCTTTGCCTCTTCCAACTTTGAAGCATAAGTTGTTGTAACTCCGGTAAACAACATAACACCTACCAGTAACGCAGATATAATTCTCTTATATAAATATCTTCTCTTCATTGGTTTATCCTTTTAAAAATGGGTGTAACAATAGCCACACCCATTTTAACATATCTTATGCATAGTTTTCCATCATTTCCTTTATTTTATAAAAAATTAAAGATTCTTAATAATCAATAATTTCTCGTTCGGTTGTAAATTTTCATGTACCTTTTCATTTATGTCCATAATTATTTCTACCGTAGTATGATATTTTTTTGCAATGTCCCAAAGTGTGTCACCTTTTTTCGCGATATATCCTACCACTCCCGGCATCTGCTTCAATTCTTCCTGATCGATTGGCGTCTCCTCTATACCAACAATCTGTTCCAATGTTTCTTTTCCAAACACAAGTACATTCACCCCTATGACTGCCTTTATCTCCGCATGAGACTGATCAATCATAGCCGATGACAGTTGCACCATATGGCACTCCTTCTCTATACTAATAGGCATTTGTGTTTGCGGCACCTCTATCAATTGTTCAAACGGATATATTTTATAAGCAGCGCCAACCGGCATTTGGTCGTCCGTTGTAATATAAAGCAGATAAATTTCTAATGTTCCTTCTACAAAAATGCCCTTCTCCTGTTGTGTAATACGGTCGACATGTGCCTTTCCTTCGCACGAACAAATCTGCAATATTCTTTCTTGGTTTTCTTCCAGTTCTACCTGTTCCGTCACCTTACAAAGCGTATCATTTTTCAACAAAAGCCGCTCTAAGTTCACCTCTGATTTAATCGGTTTAAGATTCTGTTTTAGGGAATACACATCCTCTAGCAACCGCATAGTTTGTTCCTGCCATGCCCTAAGATATACATGAATCTGCAAATCCAGCACCAGCATTCGTTCCTCACCATCATAATCCGGCTTCACTTCCAGTTCTTTTCCCACATCCTCTATCAGTATTTTATAAAAAACATCCGGCATCGACGCTGCATTTTCCACACCAAATTCCAACGTGCAATCCAATGGAAGCGTCGTTTCATACCATTGCATACGGTCTAACTCTTCCTCTTCCTGATATAAGATAGACAATAATATCTCTCCGGTAAGATGC
>JAFYQA010000065.1 GCA_017547315.1 Roseburia sp.
AATGATACCGGTTGTAATTGCGACAGTTGAGGGAGACATTAAGACAGAGAAAGAATGTTTGAGACTGGGAGCATGGGATTTTGTAGGGAAACCATATGATCCGAGTATTATTCAATTGCGTCTAAAAAATGTAATAGATCGAAGTGAAAATCAAGTGAGTAAAGAATTACGTCGTCGTACTCAGTTCAGTGAGTTGGGAAATATTTTTAATATGTCCATGTTTTGCTATATGACGCGTGAGATGTTAGAACGTTATCCGGAAAAGCAGTTTGCAATCATGCGCATGGATATTGAGAAGTTCCGTCTGATTAATGCCTTTTTCGGAAGAGATGAGGGCAATAAATTATTAAAATATGTGGCAGAATATTTATTGAAGCTGGATTGTAAAGATAGATATATGACATATGGACATGTAAGTGCGGATGTATTTAGTGTTTGTCTTTCTTACGAAGAAAAGGGTGAAATTTTAACGTTTATCCAGGATATGAATAAACATATGGCAACATACCCATTGGAATTCGATCTTGCGGTTGTATATGGTATTTATTTGATAGATGACCTTTCTTATAATGTCAGTGAGATGTATGAATATGCAAATGCGGCATCTAAGAAATGTAAGGCAGAATTTAATCTACAAAACTATGCGTTTTATGATTCAAAAATGAACGATGATATTATCAAAGAACAGAGAATCGTTAATAATATGAGAAGTGCATTAGCAGGCGAGGAATTTGCGATTTATTTACAGCCGAAGTATGAATTGCAGTCGAACGCACTAGCAGGTGCCGAAGTTTTAGTACGTTGGATTGATCCAAAACGTGGAATGATTTCTCCGGGTGACTTTATTCCGATTTTTGAACGGAATGGTTTTATTATGAAGTTAGACCTTTATATATGGGAGAAGTCTTGCCAGTTACTTCGTAAATGGTTAGATGAAGGTCGGAACGTATTACCGATTTCCGTGAATATTTCCCGTGTAAGTCTTTATAATCCACGACTGACAGAAGTATTGTGTGGTTTGGTAGAAAAATATAATATTCCACCGCATTTGTTCCAGTTGGAGTTGACAGAGAGTGCGTATACAACGAATCAGAATTCTATCCGTAATATGATGACGACTCTTCAGGAAAAGGGATTTGTGGTCATGATGGATGATTTTGGAAGCGGTTATTCCTCTTTAAATGTTTTAAAAGATATTAAGGTTGATGTTTTAAAAATTGATATGCGTTTCTTAAGTGATACAGAAGAAGAGACCAGAAGTGAGAATATTCTTGCGGCAGTAGTTCGTATGGCGAAGTGGCTGAACCTTCCTGTAATTGCAGAAGGTGTAGAACGTAAGGAACAGGTGTTATTCTTAAAGAGTATCGGTTGCGAGTATGTTCAGGGATATTATTTTGCAAGACCAATGCCTGTATCAGAATATGAAGATGTGGCATATGGCGAAAAAGCAATAGATACGGATATCATTGATGTACAGAAAAAAGAGCGTGAAGATGTGCTCAATCAGAATTCGCAGTTGGAGTTGTTATTCTCAAATATGCAGCAGGCAGTTGCAGTTTATGAATATGGTGAGGGCAAGTTAGATGTACTTCGTGTTAATGATGCATATTTTGATTTGTTTGGTTTCGAGGATGTAAATGATATCCAGACCAATTTGGATAATTCTTTAGATGAAAACAGTAAAGCATCATTATACGGAGCATTCCGTCAGGTTGTTGAGAATGAGGATGCGAGCGAATGTGAAGTATTAAGAAAAACTGCTAATAAGGAGATTTGGGTTTCCGTTAAATTAAAATATATCAGTCCAGTGGGCAGTAGACATATTATTTATGGATATATCAATGATGTGACTGCACGGAGAGAGATTGATGCAGAATTGAAGAAGTATCGTAAGGCACTGACTATGGTAGAAGAGCAGGAAGAGACGATTTTGATTGTAGATGATCAGGAAGTAAACAGAGTATCATTGCAATGTATATTTGGTGAGAAATATCGTCTTTTAGAGGCTGAAAATGGTTTACAGGCATTAGAAGTGCTTGCACAGGAAAACGGTAAGGTGGATATTATTCTACTTGATTTGCAGATGCCGGAGATGGATGGTGCAGCATTTTTAGCACATAAATGGGAGAATCCACAGTTAGAAGGTATTCCGGTAGTTATTATAACTGCGGATGATACAACAGAACAACAGGTAGATACAATGCGAATGGGAGCAGATGAATATATCGTAAAACCATTTATTCCGGAGATTGTAACCAGACGAGTAGAGAATGTATTAGACTCTTATCGTAGTATCCGTAGAATGTCTAAGAAATAGAAAGTACGAGGTTTGGTTAGTGGATATGGAAAAGATTTTTCGTGAATTAGAAGCATGGGGTTGTGATATTGAAGGTGCTTTAGAACGTTTTTTAGGTGACGAAGATTTGTATATGACTTGTTTAGAGACCGTTATAACGGACAGTAATTTTGATAAACTAGGAGCATCTCTGGTAGAAGAGAATGTTTTGGATGCATTTGATTATTCACATACGCTAAAAGGTGTATTCGCCAATCTAGGGCTGACACCAATGTTTGCGATTGTAGAGACTATCGTAGAACCGTTGCGAGGAGGATCTGCACGCGATTTGTGGGGTGCATATGAAGAATTACTGGTAGCCAATGAAGAGTTAAAAAGAATGTTAGGGAAGTAGAATTGAAGATTTATTATGCAAAGATTCCAGTGTTTTCAGAGAAAGAACTGCAGAAGGTCCTGCAGTTCCTTCCGAGAGAACGAATGGAGCGGATAGAGCGGACGAAATTAATGCAGAGTAAGCTGCAGAGTGTGGCAGCTGGACTTTTGTTGGAATATGCATTGAGAGAATTCGGTATAGAAAGCCGTAATCTTACGTTTATTAAAAATGCAGATGGCAAGCCCGCGATAGCTGAGTATCCGGATTTTCACTATAATCTTAGTCATGCAAAGGAATATGTTGCACTGGTAACGGACTGTCATGCAGTAGGTATTGATATTGAATACTTAAGAGTGGGATATCAGAGACTGGTGAGTCGTTTTTTTTCGGAAGAAGAGCAAAGTGCATTATCTGCGCATTGGAGTGACGAAGATTTTACAAGGATTTGGACAAGGAAGGAAAGTTATTTAAAAGCTTCAGGGTATGGTATGCGGATGCCGCTTGCCGGTTTTTCAACTTTAGGTGAGCAGGTGATGCTAAATGAGGGCATGAATCCTGATATGGTAGATTCGGATGCTATTTATTATATGGCATCGCTTTCTTTTTTTGAGGGATACTGGTTGTCTGTTTGCAGAAAAGATGAGCCGATTGCTCGTATAGATGTCACATCGGCGTTGCAACGAGTGGATTTAAGGAAGAGTTTTATAGGTATTTAAAATATGTTTGATGAATTAACAGCAGAAGATATTAAAAAGATGGAAGAAGAAATAGAGTATCGCAAGCTGGTGGTACGCAAAAATGCATTAGAAGCTGTAAAAGAAGCGAGAGCGCAAGGCGATTTGAGTGAGAATTTCGAATATTATGCTGCGAAAAAGGATAAGAATCAGAATGAGAGCAGAATTCGATATCTGGAGAAAATGATTAAGACAGCGAAGGTTATTTCTACTGATTCGGCAGAGGATGAAGTAGGAATCAATAATACGGTAACGGTATATTTTGAAGAAGATGATGAAGAAGAAGTGTACCGTATTGTGACAACTGTACGCAGTAATTCACAGAAGAATCTGATTAGTATCGAGTCGCCTTTAGGAAAAGCTTTATTAGGACATAAAGTGGGCGATAAGGTAGATGTAGTTGTAAACGAGAATTATTCCTATGTAATAGAGATTCGTAAAATCGAGAAAACGGTTGACGAAGGAAATGATAAGATTCGTAGCTTTTAGTATATAGGTGAGAATGGGAGAATTCTTATGAAGAAAATGGGTAGACTGATAACTTCGTTTCTTTCAATATTCTTTTTGATGATACTTTTTACTTATGTATTTGTGGAGTTAGGAGATGTTAAGAGAACAGAAGGATATTATGTATTAGACAGTGAATGGGATGTTAGCGTAAGGGATACATTTTATGAGGATGTGAATCTGAATGAACTTTCTTTCCCTTTGACGAAACGTGGAGATATTGTTACATATGAGCGGACTTTACCGGAAAAGATGGTGGAGGGGACTGTGATGCAGTTCTACGTTACCCATGCTACAGTAGAAGTGAGCGTAGGTGGAGAGCTTATCTATGAATATGGAAAAGATTTATACGATGAGAACCGCATGTTAGGTTATGGTTATCATTTTGTAGATATTCCACATGGTTCAGCTGGTAAGCAGGTAAAAATTACGTTGTGTGTGTCAGAGAAAGATGCATTTGCCAATTTAGATGCACCGGAATTGGATAATGGTGCACATATTATGCGTAATTTTGTAATTGATCGAAGAGTAGCTGCGGCAGTTATTCTTTTTCTAGTGGTATTTGGTTTTGTGTTTATTTTGGCAACGGTATTTTTTAGTTTTAAGGGTGCTGACTTTTATCGTTTGCTGAATTTAGCGTTTTTTGCACTATGTATAGGTATCTGGAACTTATGTAATTATGACATTATTATGGTATTTACCTATAATCTGCAGGTGAAGGGGATTATAGAATTTTCAGCGATATATGGTGCGCCGACCTTTTTGTTCGGTTACTTTATTGAAGAAGCTTTAAAAGGTGGTAAATTACAAAAATATATTTACCTTTCGATTTACGGTGTGCAGATCGCATTTGTTGCAATTGCATCGATATTACAGGGGACAAGAACGGTACATTTTCCGCAAATGTTAAAATATAATCAGATGATTATGGCTTGTATGGCAGTTTATTTGTTGGTGATACTTGCAAAAAGTATTTTGAACAAAGAAAAAAACCATACGGTATTAATGGTGGGAATGGTTATCATGGTGTTGATTGCCGGAAGTGATATTGTGCGATATAATTTACAACTTTATTTCGGCGGTTTTAAAGGAGGCCATTTTAAGAATTACACGTATCTGGGTATTTTCATTTTCGTATTGTCATTGATGGTAGATTTTATGCGAAGAACCAGTGCTACCTTATATTCAGTAGCTAGAAATGAAACCTTAGAGAAAATGGCATATACAGACGCACTTACCGGTCTGTTGAATCGCAGACGCTGCGAGGAAATCTACGATGAAATTGATAAGAAAAAATCAGATTATGCAGTTATTGCATTGGATTTGAATAATTTGAAAAAGGTAAATGACAGTTTAGGACACGAAGCCGGAGATTTGTATTTGCGAGAGTTTAGCGTGGTATTATCACAAGCATTTGCAGACTGTGGAGATGTTATTCGTACAGGTGGAGATGAGTTCTTAGTTGTCATTAAGAATCCGGGTAAAGTAGATATAGAAGAAAAGATTACGAAGATGAACGGTTTAATTGGAAAATTAAACGAGTGCCATGCGAACTGGAATATGAGTACTGCATATGGTATTTGCTACGGAAATGAAGAGGAAGTGAAGAACATTCGTGAGGCAGATAGAGTAGCGGATGCACGTATGTATGAAAAGAAACATGAGATGAAAGGAATGGGAAGATGAAAAGACCAGAAGAATTAAGCCGTCTTTTGACGGAGATGTATAGAGAAACAAGAGCAGGTAAAATTCGCTGGAGTCTTCAGGTACAGACCACAGAACATAATAATCCGGCTGAAAAACCGGTGGAAGTAGAAGATGGTGTGTCATGGACGATTGATGAATGTTATGTTTCTTATGTATGTAAATATAAGGGACAGGATTTTTGTATGATTACCTATGAACTGCTTAAGACAGCAGGAACAAAGGTGCAGACAACAAATCTGGTATTTATGCCGCCTATGGGTATTCGTGCATTCCAGTTGCAGACATTGCTTCCGTATGCCATTCCTGCATCGAATGTACTGGTGAATCAGATTCATAATTTGTGGGAACTGTTATTAATCCAATATAAAACGGATAAGTCAAGTGTTTATCTGGATGTAGTGCCGGGAACACTGGTAATTGTAGATTAAGAGGGCAAATCCTCTCCTCATCATGGAATCGGATTTTGCTTCGCAAAACAAGGAGGATATATGAATCTTTTACATATGAAGCATGCCGTAGAAGTAGCGAAGGCGGGTTCACTTGGTAAGGCATCGGAAGCATTATTGATTGCAGTGCCGAATATCAGCCGCTCCATAAAGGAACTGGAAACGGATTTGGGAATTATAATTTTTGAGCGTACCAGTAAAGGGATGATATTGACTCCAGAAGGAGAAGAGTTTATCAATTATGCAAAAGAGATTTTAGACCAGATTGATGAGGTAGAGAAGTTTTATAAATCTGGTTCGCCGAAAAAACAGAAGTTTTCTATCTCTGTTCCTAGAGCCAGCTATATCGCAGAAGCTTTTGCAGAATTTTCAAAATCGTTAACAAGAGATGCGGCAGAGATATTTTATAGGGAAACGAATGCACAGCGGGCGATTCAAAATATCTTGAATCATGATTATAAACTTGGAATTATTCGATATGCGGATAATTATGACAAATATTTCAAAGAGATGCTCGATGAAAAAGGGATTCATTATGAA
>JAFYQA010000066.1 GCA_017547315.1 Roseburia sp.
CGAAGGATTTATCAAAAATGCATTTCGTAACAGATTAGCAAATATTTACCTTGCATTTTGAGAATAATAAGTTTATAATAGCAAACAGATTTGACAATGATGAAAGCTACGATTTGGAGGCTGTCACAGAGAACCGGTGGTTGGTGCGAACCGGTACAGAAGAAAAATCTTTCCACTTTCGGAGTCGGTGGTGAAAGCCACGGGGAGCACCCCTTATTGTGCGTAAGAGAGGTCAAATGATTTTCGAGTTAGGAAGTTTGCCTGACAGAGATTAAAAGCGAAGAAGTTTGACAATATGGGTGGCAACGCGGAAGATATAGCCTTTCGTCCCATGCATGTAAAGTCTTTTTACGTGTATGAGATGAAAGGCTTTTTGTTTGTATCAAGCTACAAACAAAAGCCAACGATCCACAGCTCAGTGAACATGCAACCAGAGGTTGCAGGAAAATGGTCGTAAACGACACCGCACGTGCGCGGCGATTGCAGAGATTAATTAAATGGAGGATAGAAAAATGATCGATGTAAAATTTTTAAGAGAAAATCCAGATGTTGTAAAAGAGAACATCAAAAAGAAATTCCAGGATCACAAATTACCATTAGTGGATGAGGTAATCGAACTGGATGCACAGGCTAGAAAGACACAGCAGGAAGCAGACGAAATCCGTGCTAATAGAAATAAGCTTTCTAAACAGATTGGTGCATTAATGGGCCAGGGTAAGAAGGAAGAAGCAGAAGCTGTTAAGGCACAGGTTAGCGCAAATGCAGCTCGTCTTGCAGAGTTAGAAGTACTTGAAAAAGAATTAAGCGAAAAAGTTACAAAAATCATGATGAGCATTCCAAACATCATCGATCCATCTGTACCAATCGGTAAAGATGACAGCTGTAACGTAGAAATCGAAAAATTTGGTGAACCAGTTGTTCCTGATTTTGAGATTCCATACCACACAGAAATCATGGATAAATTCGATGGTATCGATATGGAAGCAGCAGGTAAAGTTGCAGGTAACGGTTTCTATTACTTAATGGGCGATATCGCAAGACTTCACTCAGCAGTTATCTCTTACGCTAGAGATTTCATGATTGACCGTGGATTCACATACTGCATCCCACCTTTCATGATTCGTTCAAATGTTGTAACAGGCGTTATGAGCTTTGAAGAAATGGATGCTATGATGTACAAAATTGAAGGCGAAGACCTTTACTTAATCGGTACATCTGAGCATTCTATGATTGGTAAATTCATCGACACATTAAATGACGAAGAGAAATTACCATATACATTGACATCATACTCACCATGTTTCCGTAAAGAAAAAGGTGCTCATGGTATCGAAGAACGTGGTGTTTACCGTATCCACCAGTTCGAAAAACAGGAGATGATCGTAGTATGTAAACCAGAAGAATCTCCAAAATACTATGATGTTTTATGGAAAAACACAGTAGATTTATTCAGAAGCTTAGATATTCCTGTTCGTACTTTAGAGTGCTGTTCAGGTGACTTAGCAGACCTTAAAGTAAAATCTTGTGACGTAGAAGCATGGTCACCAAGACAGAAGAAATACTTCGAAGTTGGTAGCTGCTCTAACTTAGGTGATGCACAGGCAAGAAGATTAAAAATCCGTGTGAAAGACAAAGAAGGTAACAAATACTTTGCTCATACATTGAATAACACAGTAGTTGCTCCACCACGTATGCTTATTGCATTCTTAGAGAACAACTTAAATGCAGATGGAAGCGTTAATATTCCAGTAGCATTACAGCCATACATGGGTGGCAAGGAAAAAATCGTTCCAACAAAATAAGAATTTAGTTCAGTGCTTATTTTTAGAATGTAAGCGTTGATGCAGAAAAGGACGGGTTTTGTATTTTATTCCAATATACTTTAGAGGGGAAATACAAAAACTGTCCTTTTTCTATTGATATCTATGTTGTAAAATAATCGCAAAACGAAATACCTATTTTAATAGCATTTTAAAGTCAAGTATGTTACATTGAAAAATAGAGAAAAGGAAACGTTTAGAGGGGGAATTTTTATGAGCCAGAAATTAGAAGCTTTACAGAAATATTTGGAAAAAATGAACCGTTTGAATCATGTATGCACATTACTGTACTGGGATATGCGTACTGGTGCACCAAAGGAAGGGTTTGAAGCACATGCAGATGCAGTAGCATATTTTTCTACGGAAGCATTTCAGATGGGAACATCGGAAGAATTAGGACACATGTTAGACGAACTTGCTGCATCAGAGGAATATGAAGCGTTAGATGAGAAGTGGCAGTTTATTGTGAAGAAAATGAAGTATGATTTTGATCGTGATAAACGTATCCCGGCAGAAGTATACGAGCGTTATGTGAGAGCGCAGGCAGAGTCAGAAAGAGCTTGGGAAGAAGCAAAGAATGCATCTGATTATGCGATGTTTGCATCACATTTAAAAGCGATGATTGAGTTGACCAAAGAAATCACAGGTTACACAGATCCTGATAAGGAAGTGTACGATGCATTATTAAATCAGTATGAAGAGGGTATGGACTCGGAGACAATTGACCGAATCTTTGGCGAGTTAAAAGCGGAATTGGTGCCACTTGTTCAGCAGATTATCCATGCAAAGCAGCCGGATGATGGCAAATTCCAGGGATATTTTGATGAGGATGCCCAGGTAAAAGTGCAGAAAATGCTCTTAGATTATATTGGTTTTTCATGGGAAAGAGGTGCAGTCGGTACGACAGAACATCCATTTACCTTGAACTTTTCATCAAAGGATGTGCGTGTGACGAATCACTATCACGAAGATATGCCGCTTAGTGCCATTTATTCTGCGATTCATGAAGGTGGTCATGCGATTTATGAGCAAAATGTGAATCCGGATTATGATAATACGGTGGCTGGAAGTTGTCGTTTCATGGGACTTCATGAGAGCCAGTCACGTTTTTATGAGAATATTTTGGGAAGAAATAAAAACTTCTGGCTTCCAATTTATGAGAAGCTTGGAGAATTATTGCCACAGTTTAAAGAGATTACGTTAGATGAGTTCTACCGTGAGGTGAACCACGTAAGAAATAGTTTTATCAGAACAGAAGCGGACGAACTTACTTATGCATTCCATATTATTATCCGTTATGAAATCGAAAAAGCGATTTTTAGAGATGGTGTAAGTGTAGAAGAATTACCTACACTTTGGAATCAGAAAATGCAGGAGTACTTAGGCATTACACCTGCTAACGATGCAGAGGGTATCTTACAGGATACACACTGGTCGGGCGGTATGTTCGGCTATTTCCCTACCTATTTGTTAGGAAGCATCTATGATGGTATGTATGTAGATGTGATCGAGCAGGAATTAGGTTCTATTGATACGATTTTGGCAGAGGGACGAATTTTAGAGATTACCAAGTGGCTGAATGAAAAGATTCACCGTTTTGGAAGTACGAGAACACCAAAAGAAACATTACTTGCAGTATGTGGTAAGGAAGTGACGGCAGAGCCTATTATTCGTTATTTTAAAAAGAAATATACAGAAGTATATGATTTAAAGTAGAAAATGTAGAGGGACAGTATTTAACGAATGTGCTGAAATAAGCATAAAGTATTTCATTAAGGAATACTTTGCAAAGTGAGTTTGGGAGAAACGGAAGATGAAAAAAGGAATCATTTTTGATATGGATGGTACGCTTTGGGACGCAGGAGCAAGTATCGCAGAAGCATGGAATATCGTAATGAAAAGACGTGGTTTGAAAAAGATGAACTTTACTGCGGATGATATTCACAGTATCATGGGAAAAACCATAGACGGTATTGCAGATACACTTTTTGGGGAATACTCCCAAGAAGAGCGTATGGACATTACCAGAGAATGCCTTGTATATGAGAATGAATATCTGGCAGAACATGGTGGAGAATTGTTTGATAAATTAGAAGAAGTGTTGAAAACGTTACAGGAAAAATATCCGCTATATATTGTTAGTAATTGTGAAAAAGGATATATTGAAGGCTTTTTGGCATATTATGGTTTTGGAAAATATTTTAAAGATTTTGAAAGTCATGGGAATACGGGCTTGCCAAAAGGGCAGAATATAAGATTAGTAGCAGAACGCAACAGTCTGACAGATGTAATCTATATTGGAGATATTCAGAGTGATTATAATGCCAGTAAAGAAGCCGGTGTAGGATTTATCCATGCGGCGTATGGTTTTGGAACCATAGAGGAAGCGGTTTTGGCTGTTTCTTGTATTGCAGAAGTACCGGATGCAATTGAAAAATATTTTTCCAGATAAGGTGAGTGGAATGACGAAATTTGAACAATTGATTTCACAAATTAATAGAGAGCATGTGTACATTCAAATGCATAATTTTCCAGACCCGGATGCGATTGCCAGTGCATTTGGCTTGCAGGAATTATTGAAGTATCGGGGAATTTTGGCAACCATTTGTTATAAAGGGAAAATTGAACGTTACAGCACAGAAAAAATGTGCCAGCTTTTAGGAATTGAGATAGAAAATATCAAAGATATTAAGAAGCAGCTTACAGAGAGCGACGAAATTATTCTAGTCGACGCACAGAAAGGGAATTCGAATATTATTGATATCATAGGCAGTGAGATTATATGTATTGATCATCATCCGACCTTTGAAAAACAGGAGTATCGTTTTTCGGATATCCGCCCAGAGATAGGTGCTTGTGCATCTATTATTGCACAGTATTTTATAGAGAATCAGATACCTATGAGTAAACGCGTCGCTACGGCATTGTCTTTTGGAATTCGTATGGATACGAAGAATTTGTCCAGAGGCGTCTCTAAAATGGATATGGAGATGTTGTATCAGATGTTCGATTGGTGTGACCAGAACGTAATTCATAGCCTAGAGAATAGTAATCTTTATTTTGAAGACTTGCTGGCATATTCCAAAGCGATTTACAGTATACAGGTATATGATAATGTGAGTTTTGCGGACACCGGCAAAGATTGTCCGGAAGGGTTGATTGCCAGTGTGTCAGACTTTATGCTGGCACTTGTAGAAGTGACGTTTTCTATCGTTTATTCCAGAAAAAAGGAAGGAATAAAACTGTCTATCCGTAGTGAAACACCGGAACAGGACGCTGGAAAAATTACTAGAATAGCTTTGGATGGAATCGGAAATGGCGGCGGTCATGCAGAGATGGCAGGAGGGTTTGTTCCATTTTCTGGAAACGATGATGAAGAATATTTGATGATAAAAGAGATTCAGGAACGTTTTTTACATGCGATAAAATCTTGACATTGCTGACAAAATGTGGCATAATATCGCAAGATGTTGTGTCTTAGGAAGACGTGACATATAATGAAAAGGCTATGACGAAGACAGTATTTCATTGAAAAAAGTTGCAGAGAGCCGGGGATGGTGGAATCCCGGTACGAGTATTCCTTGAAAGAATATCCCTTCTAAGCCGCAGTTCGAAATAGTGAAATTTGGGGATTTTTTGACTAGAGTAGGTACTGACGTATTTTCTGCGTTAAGGGAACGTGGTATGAATGTTTATGTCCAGACATAAGCAGAGTACGATTGTATATAGGTGGTATAACGATGATAAGACCCTCGTCCTATTTACATAGGATAGGGTCTTTTTTGTGCTTACGCACAAAACACTCCGTGAGGATGCGCAGCTCGCAGAAGAGAAATTAGTCCTACGGACACTGCTCGCGCGCACAGAATTTGCAGGCAAATTCTGAATGCATAAATCGAGCAACGCAATTTGTTATATCACAATTAGAAATGGAGGAGAATTATGTACAACAAAGTTGAAACGAACATGAACTTCGTTGAGAGAGAAAAACAGACTGAACAGTTCTGGAGAGAAAACGACATTTTCCGCAAATCCATGGAAAGCCGCAAAGAAGGAGAGACTTACACATTTTATGATGGTCCGCCAACAGCAAATGGTAAGCCACACATTGGACACGTATTAACACGTGTTATCAAAGACATGATTCCAAGATACCAGACTATGAAGGGCAAATATGTACCTCGTAAGGCAGGCTGGGATACACATGGTCTTCCTGTTGAGTTAGAAGTTGAAAAACTTTTAGGCTTAAACGGAAAAGAACAGATTGAAGAGTATGGTATGGAGCCATTCATTGGCAAGTGTAAAGAATCTGTTTGGAAATACAAAGGTATGTGGGAAGATTTTTCTAATACTGTAGGTTTCTGGGTAGATATGGACAATCCATACGTTACTTACGATGATGATTTCATCGAATCAGAATGGTGGGCATTAAACGAAATCTGGAATAAGAAGCTTTTATACAAAGGTTTTAAGATTGTTCCATATTGTCCACGTTGTGGAACACCACTTTCTTCACAGGAAGTAGCACAGGGCTATAAGACTGTAAAAGAACGTTCTGCAATCGTAAGATTTAAAGTGACTGGTGAAGATGCATGGTTCTTAGCATGGACCACAACCCCATGGACTTTACCATCGAACGTTGCACTTTGTGTGAATCCAGAAGACACTTACTGCAAAGTAAAAGCTGGCGACGGACAGACATATTACATGGCAGAAGCACTTCTTGATAAAGTGTTAGGCCGCCTTGCTAACGAAGAAGAAGGCGTAAAAGCTTATGAAGTATTAGAGTCATACAAAGGTCGTGACTTAGAGCACAAAGAATATGAACCATTATTTGAATGTGCAAAAAAAGTTGCTGACAAACAGCACAAAAAAGGTTTCTACGTAACATGTGATGATTACGTAACTATGACAGACGGTACAGGTATCGTTCATATCGCACCTGCATTCGGTGAAGATGATGCGAACGTAGGCCGCGCTTACGAACTTCCATTTGTACAGTTTGTGAATGAAAAGGGTGAGCTTACAGAAGAGACACCATTCGCAGGTTTATTCTGTAAAAAAGCAGACCCAGAAGTATTAAAAGACTTAGATGCAAGAGGACAGCTTTTTGATGCTCCTAAGTTTGAACATGAATATCCACACTGCTGGAGATGTGATACCCCACTCATCTACTACGCACGTGAATCATGGTTCATCAAGATGACAGCAGTAAAAGATGACCTTGTTGCAAATAACAAAACAGTAAACTGGATTCCAAAATCAATCGGTGAAGGCCGTTTTGGTAACTGGTTAGAGAATATCCAGGACTGGGGTATCTCACGTAACCGTTACTGGGGAACTCCACTTAATATCTGGGAATGTGAAGACTGTGGTGCACAGGAATCTATCGGAAGCCGTGCTGCATTAGCAGAACGTACAGGCAATCCTGAAACAGCAAAAGTAGAACTTCACAGACCATATATTGATGAAGTGACATTTAAGTGTAACTGTGGTGGCTGCATGAAACGTGTACCAGAAGTTATTGACTGCTGGTTCGACTCAGGTGCAATGCCATTCGCTCAGCATCACTATCCATTTGAGAATAAAGAAGTATTTGAACAGCAGTTCCCTGCAAAATTCATCTCAGAAGGTGTTGACCAGACTCGTGGATGGTTCTACTCTTTGATGGCAGAATCTACTTTATTATTCAACAAAGCTCCATATGAAAACGTAATCGTATTAGGTCACGTTCAGGATGAGCACGGACAGAAAATGTCTAAATCAAAAGGCAATACCGTTGATCCGTTCGAAGCATTAGAACAGTATGGTGCAGATGCAATCCGTTGGTATTTCTATATCAACAGTGCTCCATGGCTTCCAAATCGTTTCTCAGGTAAAGCCGTACAGGAAGGACAGCGTAAGTTCTTAAGTACATTATGGAATACTTATGCATTCTTCGTACTTTACGCAAATATCGATGATTTTGATGCATCTAAGTATGCATTAGATTATGCTAAATTATCCGTTATGGATAAATGGCTCTTATCAAAATTGAATACAGTAATCAAGACAGTAGATAATAACCTTGAGAACTACCGTATTCCAGAAGCAGCAAGAGCATTAGATGAATTCGTAGATGATATGAGTAACTGGTATGTAAGACGTTCTCGTGAACGTTTCTGGGCAAAAGGCATGGAGCAG
>JAFYQA010000067.1 GCA_017547315.1 Roseburia sp.
AACATTCTGGTATATGCATCATATATAAGCGAATACGAAAATGCCTGCGGTGTCTGTACCATCCAAACACGACTTCGATTCGGCGTTTCTTTGGCATAACCCGCTTCATCTGCAATTTTAATGGTATCTTTTACCGGCATACCAACTACACAGGCCTTATATTCACTTACTGCTGCAATGGTTCTTTCTATGATAGCCTGTGACACAAATGGTCTAGCTCCATCATGAATCAAAACATAATCTGTCTGTCCAGCTGCTTTCAACCCTTCATAAACAGAATGATATCGCTCTTTGCCACCAGCTACAATAGCACGCACTTTTTGAATTCCATATTTTTCTATAATTTCTTTTTGGCAGTACTCAATTTCGCCTGCACCCACTACAAGAATGATATCTTCGACCTGACTTTCTTCAAATGCTTTTAAAGAATAGTATAAAACAGGTTTCTCTTTTAAAAGAAGATACTGCTTCTGCACTTTTGAATTCATTCGTTTACCTGCACCTGCTGCAAGAACAATTGCTGTTGTCTTCATAATAAATATCCTATCTTTCGCCAAGTTTTAAATTCGGAACTGCATTCAAATCCAAACCATCTCTTTTTCCAGCCAAATAATCATAGTATCCTGCCACACCAATCATGGCTGCGTTATCTGTACAGTAGATTGGAGATGGGTAATAAAATTCTACACCTTTTTTCTTACAAGCTTCCTGTAACGCTTCACGCAATGTTTTATTAGAAGCAACACCGCCCGCAATCGCAAACTTATCCATACCAAATTCATCAATTGCACGCATAGCATTCGCTACAAGTACATCAATTACAGCATTTTGGAAAGATGCTGCAACATCTGCCTGTACAATATCAATGCCTTTCATATTGCAACCGTTGATATAATTAAGTACTGCAGACTTCAAACCACTAAAGCTGAAATCGTATGGACCATCATCAATCTTAGCTCTAGGGAATTCTACTGCATGAGGGTTCCCTTCATGAGATACACGCTCAATCTTTGGTCCCCCTGGATAACCTAAACCTATCGCTCTTGCAACTTTATCAAAGGCTTCTCCCGCAGCATCATCTCTTGTCTTACCCAATATCTCGTATTTACCATAATCGCATACACGCACCAAATGTGTATGACCACCTGATACTACTAAACATAAGAATGGTGGCTCTAATTCTTTATTCTCAATATAATTGGCACAGATATGTCCTTCAATATGATGTACACCTACTAATGGTTTCTTTTTGGCATATGCAATAGCTTTCGCCTCTGCAACACCCACCAAAAGTGCTCCCACTAATCCCGGACCATATGTAACTGCAATCGCATCCATGTCATCTAACGTATAATCCGCTTCCTGCAACGCCTGCTCAATTACCTGATTAATCTTTTCAATATGTTTACGTGAAGCGATCTCTGGTACCACACCTCCATATAAGGTGTGCAAATCAATCTGGGAAGAAATGACATTACTACGCACATCTCTTCCATTCACGACAACTGCAGCTGCAGTCTCATCGCAGGAACTTTCAATTGCTAACACTTTTATTTCTTTATTCTCCATCAGAAGTATCTCCCTCTGTCTTGTAAAATACTAATATCTTCCAGTTACCATTCTCATCTTTTCTTACAACATAGGTCTGGAATGTTTTATCTATAGAAGTTTTTTCTTTTAATAAATAAGAAATCTCTACATACGCACACTCGCGTCCATCTACAGTACGAAGTTCAATTTCATTACTGCTTGGCAGATTATAACGCATAATTCTTCTCTCTGCTGTTGCAAATTCCAAAATCTCTGCTTTTACCCTTTTCAAATAATCATCCTTCGGATTATTAGCAGCCAATTCTTCATCCATTAATAAGATGGTTTGATCTACCAATGCTTCTAATTCTTTCTCTGTATATTCTTCATTATAAAAGCAAGTAATGATTTCATTATATGTCTTTACGACTTCACGAGGTGTAGACGGATAATTTTTTTTCAGATCTTTTGTAATCAACTGTTGCACTTTTGTCAATTCTACATTCTCTGAAGATGTATCTCCATTATGATTCATCCAAAATGCAAAACCTCCCACAAGTAACGATACACAAACTACAACAATAAGGATAATATGTGTTTTTTTCATATGCAACCTCCTTCGTTTTTACCCTCTATTCATTCTCATCAAACATAAGCTCTACCGTTTTACCATCTTTGCCCAAATAAGCCGATTCAAAAATCGTTCTAACTTCCGGCATATATTCCTCTGGGCGCACGAGTGATGGTGAAAAATGAGTGAGCCACATCTCCTTTACATCAGCACGCTTCGCCATATCAGCCGCTTCATAAAACGTCATATGTTTATACTGTTTCGCTTTTGCCAGTTTATCTTTTTCTGCATACATTCCTTCACAAATAAACAAATCCGATCCTGCCGCCGACTTTACAATCAACTCTGTTGGTCTGCTATCCGTGCAGTAGGTTACTTTTATTCCTTTTCTGGCAGCACCCAATACCATATCTGGAGTATAAACTGTGCCATCTTCCGTTGTTATCGTCTCACCTTTTTGCAAACGGCTCCACATACGTTGTGGAATCTCGTTTGCTTTCGCACGCTCTACATCAAATTTGCCAGCTCTCTTAATCTCAACACTATATCCATAACAGGTAATATTATGATTCACTTTGAATGCATGGATATGGTAACCATTTATCTCTATATCAGCTTCCGGCTCTGTAATCTCTATAAATTTCATTTCAAAAGGAAGTTCCGGTGCAATAGTACGCAAAGCATTCACCACTCGCTCTAAACCTTTTGGTCCAATCATAATAAGTGGCTCTGTTCGCTCTGCATTCCCCATAGTCAGCAATAATCCTGGTAACCCACTGATATGGTCTGCATGATAATGGGTAAAACAAATCACATCTATCGGTTTAAAGCTCCAACCACTTTCCTTCATCGCAATCTGAGTACCTTCACCACAATCAATTAACAGACTGCTTCCGTTGTATCTCATCAACGCTGCCGTCAGCCAGCGTCTTGGGAGCGGCATCATTCCGCCCGTTCCTAACAGACATACGTCTAACATATATTCTTATTTCTCCTACTTTTACAATAATTCTGTATTCTCTTCCTCTTCCGGTGGAATCCGAAAACCTTTTATCATTTCATCATAGCATTCTTCACAGATATTAATTTTTTGGTTCATACCATCTTTGTTAGAAAAATATCCCCAATTTTTTTCTATCTTTAGATAATCAGCTTTCTCTACACATTCCTCCATACAGATTGGTCTGCCACATTTGTTACAATATATCATTTTTCCTTGCATCTTCTGTGACCCTTTCTAATTCAGAGTAAGTTATATTACTTTTCATATAACATGATGTATGCATCTTCCTTTGGGAAATCATAAAATCCTTTTCTAATGCCGCAATTGGCAAACCCACATTTCTCATATAAATGAATGGCCGATGCATTAGATACACGTACCTCTAACACCACACGCTCAATCCCTTGTTCTTTTGCAGCATCCAACGCAGCCTGCATCAGCTTCCAACCAATTCCTGCATTTCTTTTTTCTGGAGATACTCCTACATTCGTAATTTCTCCTTCATCCAATGCCTGATACATGCCAATATAGCCACAGATTTCTCCATCATCTTCCGCTACAAAAAAAATATTCTGTTCCATAGCAAGTGCATCCAAAAATCCCTGTTCACTCCAAGGCTGTGAAAATATCTCTTTTTCCAATTGCGCGGTTTTCACGCAATCTGCATTTGTCATTCTCCTGACCGCAAGCATCCTCTAACCCTCACGTTCTTTCAATTCGCGTTCCGCCTGAGACAAACGCAAATAATCCGGTCTGTGTTCTGCTGCACTTTCTACCATGCCCTTTTTTAACATTTCCATTCCTAAAACTGCCACCGCTCCGGCACGCTGCTTGTTCATATGAGCCGGTGCAAAAATATATGGCACCTTACAGTTTTCTTCTATAAAAGAAGTAAATACTGGCACTCCATCTCCTAAAAATACAACCGGGCGATTCTGCTCATTTACTTTTTCAATGATTTCCTCTATTCCAACTGCACACTGTTCCACTAACACCTGCATATCATTTCCATCGAAAGAATATAACCCCGTATACGCCTGATTCCTTCTGGCATCCATCAACGGACACACCATATCTCTATGTCCTACCAGATTATATGCCAAGGCATCTACGGTCGACACATGAATCAATGGTTTCTTCAATGCAAGTCCCAATCCTTTTGCGGTAGCGGAACCGATACGAAGTCCTGTAAAAGAACCTGGTCCACCTGCCACTGCAATCGCATCAATCGTTTCTAAATCTAATTCTATCATTTTTGCCACTTCATCTAACATTGGCAGCAACGTCTGAGAATGTGTTTTCTTATAATTAATCGTATATTCGCCTCGTAACTCTGCGTCCTCTACAACCGCAACACTCGCAACCAGACCCGAACTATCTAATCCTAATATTTTCATCTTTTTTATTCCTTATAACTATTCTACCCGTTTATAGTTATTTTACCTCTCCAGTATGGTTATTTTTCGATAATCAAAACCTTTTTCTAAATCTTTCTCAATGGTAATATCCCATCTACGTTCCGGCAAAATCTCCTCTATCAGATTCGCCCACTCAATCATGCAGATGCCCTCACCATAAAAATAGTCTTCGTATCCAATTTCATCCATCTCCTCGATATCACCAATACGATAAACATCAAAATGATAAAATGGCATACGCCCTTCTTCATAAACTTGTACAATCGTAAATGTCGGACTGCAAATCGGTTCCTCTATCTCCAAACCTTCCGCAATACCCTGGGTAAAAACCGTTTTTCCAACACCCAAATCGCCTACCAGCGTATATACTGATCCCGGTTCTGCTTCTGTTCCTATTTTTCGTCCTAATTCTCTGGTTTCTTCCGGAGAAAATGTTTCATATATTATTTCCTTCATATAATTATGATATGCCTTTCTCTACACGTCTTTAATCGTTACTTTCATTCTGCAACGGAATTTCGGCAATTTACTTGTCGCAACTTTCGCTAATGTAACATAATGTTCTCCAAGCTGTTTGCGAGGGATCACATATGCATTAATACGTCCGCTATATACAAGTACTAAATGCTTTGTTGCAACCATCTTATAAATCTGCTTCCATGCTAATACACCACTTGCTTCTCCTTGTGTAACAGTAAACCCATCTTCATCTACATGATAATGAAGTGTATCACTTAAAACAGGGGATGCTTTAATCGTTCTGCCTGCTCGAAGCCAAAGCGTAATCGGCATGTAAACCAGCATAAATACGCCTGCACCTATATACAATAAAATGTTTGGCAATGCTTCTTTTCCATAATTAAATGCTGCATAACCACCTAGTCCAAATAATGCAATTGAAAAAATAATAGAAAACCATCCGCTAAAACTGGTATATGTCTGGTACATATTAAAACGGAACATGTCTTTTGCTTTTAATTTAATATCAAATTCTAATGGCATCGCATAATCCTCCACTTTCTACTATGTATAAAAGTATATCATTTTTTTCACAAAAAGAAAAGATATGGTATAATTAAGTTTAGTTATGAATCACGGGAGGTATTATATGAACAAAGAATTCTTATACACACTGTTAGACGACATGTCAGTTTCCGGTCACGAAATTCCTTTACAGAAAAAAGTGATTGAAGAAATGACCCCTTACTGCGACCGCATTGACACCGATTATACCGGCAATGTCACTAGTATTATTAATCCCGACGCACCATTTAAAGTGATGTTAGCAGGACATATTGATGAAATCGGATTAATCGTAACCCACATTTTAGAAGATGGTCTTATAAAAGTAGACAAAGTCGGTGGCATCTATCCTACTGTTTATCCAGGACACCAGGTTGTGATTCATGGAGCAAAACAAAAAGTCTTTGGTGCAGTCGTAAATACGCATGATCTTATCAAAGCAGATATGAAAGCTACGGACTTGACCATCGATATCGGTGCAAAAGACCGTAAAGATGCGCGCAACTATGTCCAGGAAGGTGACCCGGTACATTTAAATACTTATCATGCAGAATTATTAAATGGTCATTTGAGTGCTCGTGCCATTGATGACCGTGGCGGTGCCTTCATCATATTAGAAGCATTAAAACGTGCAAAAGAAAAAGGTTGTAACATCGGCGTCTATGCCACCACAACAGTTGGCGAAGAAACCTCTATGCGAGGAGCACACTGGGCAGCAAGCCGCATCAAGCCTGATGTAGCAATCACGGTAGATGTTACTTACGCACAGGATTATCCAGGTACAAAACCGGAAGAATCCGGTGATGTGCATTTGGGCAAAGGTCCTGTTATCTGTAACAGCTCTATGGCAAATGCAAAAGTGAATGATTTATTAAAATCCTGTGCAAATGCCAAAAATATTCCTTATCAGGTAGAATCTTTTATCGGCAGAACTTGTACCGATGCAGATAAAATTCATTTTGCAGGCGAAGGTATTGTAACTGCATTACTTTCACTTCCGCTGCGCTATATGCATTCACCTGCAGAGGTATGCCATGTAGATGATATTGAAAATGCAATCGAATTGCTGGCAGAATTCTTGTGTACGATTGATGAGAATACAGATTTGAATCCATTTTCTTAAGACCCAAAATAAACATGAGGCAGAAAGCTCTATCACTAGTTGCTTTCTGCCTCATATTTCTTATAAGCTTCCATATAACTTCTGATTCATTCGCATATATTTATAATGTATCGCATTCATGCAAATCATCGAGTACTCATGTTGTCCGCCGGTGTACGTACTTTAATCGTTGCCGCATAAGCACTGTTACACAATCCCAGCACTGCTGATAAAACAAACAATAATTCAATTCCCAGACTTTCCCAAATCCAACCGCCGAACAATGCGATAAAAATGGTTATCACATGGTTAATTGATACTCCTGTAGAAATTGTCGCCTTTACCTCTTCCGGAGTGTCTGCCAAATCCTGCACATAAATATTCGATGCCATAGATGCCAAAGAAATGATAGAATCCAGCACGTAATTTACACAACATACGATAAATGCTACATTCTTTGGGAACAAATGATGTGCAAATCCATAAAAGAAACACACTATCACCAAAATCAGTGTATCTGCCACCATAACAACCTTGTAACCCAATTTATCAATAATTCTACCAACTACCGGCGATGCAAAGAATCCTGCAATTGCAGAAACAGCAAACAGAAGGCTAATCGTCGCCGCATTGGCTCCATAGAATAAAATGAGTACATATGGTCCAAAAGTGAAAAATACCTGCTTTCTGGCTCCATAAAACATTTCCAACATATAGTATTTGGTGTACTTTTTATGAAAATAAAAGCGTCTCTTTGTTGCATCCGTCTCACTTTTACCTGTAATACGCATCGTACACATCATACTTACTGCCGCAAGTATCACCGCTACCACAAAAAACCATTTGTATGGCTGACTCTTTACAAATAATGAAAATGCTACCACTATCACCAAATACCCTACCAGTGTACCAATCTGACTTGTAGCACTCTGCGCTCCAAGTGCAGCTCCTCCACGTCCAGTCTTGGCATATTTAAGGCTCAACGTATTTTTCATTCCCAGCTGAATATGCTCGCCCAACGAATATATACATATTGCCAACGTTACCAGCACTTTATCTGGCGGTAAAATCGTCATCATCCCCATACCAACCAACATAATTACTGCGCCAACCTTGTACATGGTCTCCGCCGACAACATATAAAACGCCGCCAAAATAAAGACTAACATAACCCCTGGTAATTCACGGAAAAATTCCATAAGTCCTC
>JAFYQA010000068.1 GCA_017547315.1 Roseburia sp.
AAAGTATTCTGCTTTTACACCGCATTTGTATGTGGCTACGGGCTTTCAAAAGTGGGGAATGACGACTTCTATGGTAGCAGCACAAGTTATTAGTGATAAAATTTGTGGGAAGTCGAATGTTTATGAAGATTTATTTAGTCCACAGAGATTTTTTGTACGTGCAGGTGGAAAAGCTTTTTGTAAGGATGTAGGAATAAGTGTAGGAAATTTAGCAAAAGGAGTTTTTTCAAAAAAACGCTGTTCCCACATGGGATGTGCCTTAAGCTGGAATTCTGATACGCAAAGCTGGGATTGCCCTTGTCATGGATCTAGGTATGATAAAGAGGGGAAGCTTTTAGATAATCCCGCAATGAAGGACATATCATAGCATTTTAAATGAATTGTTATAAAAGTGTATATATATATTAGAAAATAAATCCTGTATTTTTTATGATCATGATGCTAAAATCATATTATAAATTTTGGAGGAAAGCGATATGTTTCAATTATTATTAACAATTATTTATTTGGCATTTATTAGTTTAGGATTGCCGGATGGGTTACTTGGTGCAGCATGGCCTTTTATGTATATTGAGTTTGAGGTGCCGGTGTCTTATTCGGGATTAATATTTATGATTATTGCGGCAGGAACGATAGTTTCGAGTTTGCTGAGTGACCGTATGACGAGGAAATGGGGAACTGGAAAAGTGACGGCCATGAGTGTTGCTATGACAGCAATGGCATTGTTTGGTTTTTCTTTTAGTCATGCGTACTGGATGCTTTGCTTATGGGCGATACCTTATGGTTTAGGAGCTGGTGGAGTGGATGCATCTATTAATAATTATGTGGCAATTCACTATGAGAGTAAGCACATGAGTTGGTTGCATTGTATGTGGGGACTTGGTGCAACGATTGGACCATATATTATGGGAACTGTATTAAGCGGTGGCCAGATTTGGAATATAGGTTATCGTTATGTGGGGATATTGCAGTTAGTATTGACAGTGATACTTATTTTGTCTCTCCCTCTTTGGAAAGAAAGGAACGGTAGCAGCTCTTCTGATGTATCAGATGATGGCGAAACAAGACAGTCATCAGAAGAGCCGTTTAAACTGCGTGAAGTTTTGAAGATTCCAGGGGCAAAAGAAACGTTTATTATGTTTTTTTGTTATTGTGCGATTGAACAGACAGCTGGATTGTGGGCAAGCAGTTATTTGGTATTAGGCCGTGGTGTAGATGCACAGACAGCAGCAACGTTTGCAAGTCTGTTTTACATAGGGATTACAGTAGGCCGTGGTATCAGTGGTTTTATTACGATGAAATTAAATGATGAAAAAATGATATGGATGGGATTGGGGATTATAGCGATAGGTGTTATATTGATTCTCCTTCCATTGAGTAATATAGCTGCATTGGCAGGATTAATTATTGTGGGGCTTGGATGTGCACCGGTATATCCGTGTGTAGTGCATTCTACACCAGCTAGATTCGGTGAAGATAAGTCTCAGGCAGTCATTGGGATTCAAATGGCTTCTGCTTATGTGGGAACTTGCTTGATGCCACCGATTTTTGGGATAATAGCAGAATATGTCAGCATGTTGCTGCTTCCTGTGTATATGTTAGCTATTTTGTTATTAATGGTATATATGCATGGATTGGTGTGTAGAAAAACGACTATACAATAAAATATTAGACAGAAATTGGTACTATCTTTGCATTATTAAGTGCAAAAAGTTGCAGTTTTTGTGTATAATTTCTTGTTTTTATGGAGAACGGGGAGTATGATTATTTTATAATGGTATAAAGTAGACAACCATAGAAAAGAGAATGTAATGTGGAGGAACAACAAATGAGAAAGAAAATCGGTACGCGAATAGTGGTAATGCTGGTAGTAATGACGGCAATGTTTTTAGCGTCATCTCTCGCAAGTGGTTTTGCACAGGAGCAGGCATTAGGCGGAATGAACAGACTTTATAATAACTGGGTTCAGTTGGAACGTTATGAGACAAAGCTAGTAAAGGCTGTAGACAATTGTAATTTCTATGCTAATATGATTGTACATTATGAAATGCCGGCAGTACAGGAAACCTTATCAAAAGATATTCCAAGAATTATTGAGGAAACACGTGGTTATTTTGCAGAGATGCATGAGATTGTAGATAGTATGGAAGATGCAGATTTGGCGGGAATACCAAAAGCGGATGTAAAGGCAGCTTTAACAGCTTATGATGAAGCCGTTGCTGTACTCCAGAATCAGGCAAATAGAGTTGGCGAATTGTATTTGGCAGGCGATCTGGAAGGATCTGTAAATGCAAATAATGGTGCAACAAAAAATATTGAAACGGTTAATGTAACGGAAACTGTATTTATGGATATGATTAAGACGGGTTGTGATACTTTAATAGCAACTAGACAGGGCGTCGTTAATGGCTATGCTAGTGTTTCGGACACGTTATTCTTTGTATTTATTGGTGCAGTTGTATTGATGATTGTGATTGTAAATCTTTCCATTACAAAACCTGCAAGAGGTGCAAGTGGTAAATTAAAAGAGATTATTACTAATATTGATAACGGAGAGGGTGACCTTACAGAGCGTATTAATGTCAAGACACAAGATGAAATAGGTCAGCTTGTTGGTGGTGTTAATAATTTTATTGAACAGCTTCAAGGTATTATGTTAAAGATTCGTCAGGAATCTAACAAATTAACCGATTTAGCAAATTCTATTACAGTAGAAATTGCAGATTCTAATGATAATGCAAGCAGTATTTCTGCAACAATGGAACAGTTATCTGCAAGTATGGAAGAAGTTGCAGCTACATTAGATGAGATTACAACTGGTGCACAGGAAATTTTAAGTGCATCTAAGGAAATGAGTGACGAAGCTGAAACAGGTAAGAAATTTGTGGCTGGTGTTAAGGGAACAGCAGTTTCTATGCGTTCAGATGCACAGACAAGCAAAGAAAATACGACTGCTATGATTCAGGAAATTCGTGCAATGTTAGAAGTTGCGATTGCAAATAGCCGAAGCGTAGAGAAGATTAATGAATTAACAGATGAGATTTTAAGTATTAGTAGTCAGACAAACTTACTTGCATTAAATGCTTCTATCGAAGCAGCAAGAGCAGGTGAAGCAGGAAAAGGTTTTGCGGTTGTTGCAGATGAGATTCGTGTATTAGCAGAGAATTCTAAGAATACAGCAAATAATATTCAGAGTATCAGTGGTCTTGTAACAAATGCGGTAGAAGAACTTGCTTCTGATGCAAACAAGATGATTCAGTTTATTGATTCTGCAGTTTTAGCTGATTATGATAAATTCGTAGATATGGCTAATTCTTATCATAATGATGCAGACCATATGGATGAGATTCTTCAGAATTTCTATAGTAATGCAAGCAAACTTGCAGAGACAATGGCACAGATGACAGAAGGTATTGACGGAATCAATATCGCAGTAGATGAAAGTGCACAGGGTGTTACAATGGCGGCACAGAGTACAGCTCAGTTGGTAGATGCATTAGTAAATATTAAATCTGAATCAGATACAAATAAAGAGATTTCAGACGAACTTCAAGGCGAAGTTAAGAAATTTAAAAACATTTAATTCTACAGAGAAAAGTGAAATTAGGCTAAAAGCAAGAGAATGGAGTTCAAAAGGGAACTCCATTCTTTTTGTCTGAGAGGGTGAGTGACCAAAGCGAGGAATTTCATTGGAGTTTTTGAGATTGTCGTTGGAGAATTATTAATCTTTGATTTTCAATCTTATCCGTGAATAATGATACCATTTTTATATAATTTGTAGTATAATATAAGTTAGCTTAATTTTAAAATACTAGGAGTATGAGGGGCGTTGCTTATGAAAAAATTAGGAAGAAAATTTTGGACAGCTATGGCGCTGTTCGGTTTGGTTGGTCAGATAGCATGGGTAGTAGAAAACATGTATCTGAATGTATTTATTTACAAAATGTTCCACGCTCAACCAGCAGACATTTCTTTGATGGTAGGGGCAAGTTCTGTAGCAGCTACATTAACGACTATCTTAATTGGAGCATTATCCGATAAGATTGGAAAAAGAAAGCTATTTATGTGTGGTGGATATCTAGTATGGGGTATTGCCATTTTAGCATTTGGTTTTGTGCGTATGGATGTACTGACACCGATTTGTGGTGGCGTCGTAGAGGCAGCTGCATTAGGTATATTACTTGTAATTGCACTTGACTGTATCATGACCTTTTTTGGTTCAGCAGCGAATGATGCAGCGTATAACGCATGGTTGACAGACGAAGGAGATGAGTCTAACCGCGGTAAAATAGAGGGCATTAATGCAATGATGCCGCTGATTTCTATTTTAATTGTATTTGGCGGTTTCATGGGCTTTGATTTGGAACAGGCAGATAGCTGGACTACGATTTTTATGGTAATCGGTGCAGTGGTACTAGTCATTGGTATTGCTGGAATTTTCTTGATTGAAGAGCATACACCAGAGGGGACTGGAAAAGATGCTTACTGGGAAAGTGTAGTTTATAGTTTCCGTTTATCTACTTACAGAGATAATAAATTATTATATGTAGTCATTGGTACATACGCATTATTCAATATTTCGATTCAGACGTTTATGCCATACTTGATTGTATATTATGAAAAGACGTTGCAGATGGCAAATTATGTTATCGTATTTGCACCGGCGATTTTGATTGCTGCTATTGTGACTGCAATTTATGGCAGATTTTATGATCAGTTAGGATTCCAGACCAGTGTAGTTCCGGTAGTAGCCTTACTTGTGTCAGGATATGTGATATTGCTTTTGACAACAACAACAGCACCAGTATTTGTGGGTACAGTACTTATGCTGAGCGGATATTTAAGTGGTATGGCGGTATTTGGAGCGAAGATTCGTGAGTTAATTCCAGAAAATATGGCAGGGCGTTTTCAAGGGATACGTATTATTGGACAGGTACTGATTCCGGGAATTATCGGTCCTGCGATTGGTGCATTTGTACTTCGTAATGCAGAACAGATTGAAAACAGCGACGGCACTTATTCTTTTTTACCAAATAAAAATATCTGGATAGCAGCAATTATTACTGCAGGTATTTTATGGGTTGCATTGCAGGCATTATTCCGTATGATTCGCTTAGGACATTATGATATGTGGACAGAGTCCGGTTTAGAGTTAAAGGCAAAAAAAGCAACTGACTCTGCAGAGAATCCATGGGATGTGTATCCAAGACCGCAAATGAGACGTGAAGGATACATGATGATAAATAATGGATGGACGCTAAATGGTAAGCCGATTTATATGCCATTCCCACCACAGTCTGCACTGTCTGATTATGAGGGGAAAATTGGTTCACAGCTTGTATATGAGACCAAGGTGAAGATACCGGAGAGTTTTGATAGAGAACGTATCTTGCTGCATTTTGGGGCGGTAGACCAGATTGCAGAGGTATTTGTGAACGATAAGTGCGTGGGAAGACATGAAGGTGGTTATTTACCATTTGCATTTGATGTAACAGCGCAGATACAAAAAGATGCAGAAAATAAGATTGTAGTAAAAGTAACAGACACACTTTCGAAGGAATATCCTTATGGTAAGCAGTGTAAAAAACGTGGAGGTATGTGGTATACCCCAGTCAGCGGTATCTGGCAGAGCGTATGGATGGAGAATGTATCGACATCCTATATTCAGAAAGTAATCATCAAACCAGATTTAACAGGTGTTGATGTAGAAGTAATTGGTGAAGGCATTGATAGATTTGAGGTAAATGTTGCACTTTCAAATGATGAGATTTATGTGAAAGAGTTTGAAGGCTGTAAGGGAAGAATTCAATTGACCGAGCATGAATGTGTGGACGGAAAGATGTATCAGCCAAAACTTTGGACAGTAGAGTCACCATATCTGTATGATATACAGATTCAGACAGAGCAGGATTATGTAAAATCTTATTTTGCACTTCGTACCATTGAGATTCGTAATATAAATGGTGTAAATCGCGTTTGTCTAAATGGAAAACCGATTTTCATGCATGGTGTATTAGATCAGGGATATTATCCGGATGGAATCTTTCTACCGGCAGAACCAAAAGAGTTTGAGCGAGATATTTTGCGTATGAAAGAGTTGGGACTTAATTTCCTTCGTAAGCATATTAAAGTGGAGCCGGAAGCATTTTATTACTACTGTGACAAACATGGTATGTTAGTAATGCAGGATATGGTGAATAATGGAAGTTATAACTTTATCAGAGACACGGCACTTCCAACACTTGGTATGAAAAAGCGAAACGATACCGTTGGTAAGGAAAATAGAACCAGAGAGATTTTCCGTAAACATATGGCAGATACGATTGCACATGTTTATAATCATCCATGTATCATCGCATATACATTGTTTAACGAGGGCTGGGGACAGTTCGAAAGTGATGCGATTTATGATTTGGCGAAATCGTTGGATGATACTAGATTGATGGATAGTACATCAGGGTGGTTTTGGCAGAATAAAAATGATTTTGACAGTGAACATATTTATTTCAAGACGATTGATTTGGATGTGAAAGAGCGTCCGATGTTTGTTTCTGAATGCGGAGGCTATTCTTCCGTTGTGGAAGGACATTATTACAGTAAATACAATACTTATGGTTATGGTGGTGCAGAGGATGAAAATGCACTGACAGAGATGATTGTAGATATGTATCACGGCATGATTCTGCCAAGTATCGCAAAAGGCGGTTGCGGCTGCGTGTATACACAGCTTAGTGATGTCGAGGACGAAATCAATGGCCTTTATACATACGACAGACAGGTCTGTAAGGTCAATAAAGAAAGAATGCAGGCATTGTCGAAAGAAATATACGAAGCTATACAGAATGCGGAGTAATAAAAATAGAATGGTAACTATTTATGAAAATTGCATTGGCTCTGAATAGTTACATATAATGTAAGAAAAGTAAGGAGAAGTTATGCATGCATTTCAGCCATTTCCAATGGATTTGTTGGAAATAAATACATTTACAAAATTTGCAAAAGAATGGGCATTAGTGTCCTCAGGTACGAAAAAGAATGCCAATACCATGACGATTGGATGGGGGGGCGTAGGTGTCATCTGGGGCAAAAACGTGGCATATGTTTTTGTGCGTGATTCCAGATATACGAAAGAATTGATGGATAAGGGAGATTTCTTTTCGGTAGCATTTTTGAACGAAGAATACCGTGATGCATTAAAATATTGTGGTGCCCATTCTGGTAGAGAAGGAGACAAATTTAAAGCATCCGGACTTACGCTTGCTTCAAAGCATGGTATTCCATATCCAGATGAAGCGAATCTGGTATTCCTTTGTCAGAAGATGGCAGCAGTGCCAATGACAGAAGAGTGCTTTACCATGCCTGAGATAAAAGAGAAGTGGTATAAGGATGGAGACTACCATACGATGTATGTAGCAGAGATTATTGAGGTACTTTCACGATAACTTCATAACCCAAAATCATGGTATTTATAAGCCTTCGGAATAATCTTGACATGTGTGAAAGAAAGTATCATAATGTGTTTCAAGAATTGAATTTCGGTAGAAAACGGGGGGCGTGAAGATGATATTCACGCAAGAGTTTTAGAAGAATTCTAACTTCACCGAAGAAGGAAAGGTAAGGCGAATATTATGGATATCAGATTTGTGAAAAGAGAAGTATTAAAAGAGAAACCGGATTGGACGAAGCTTGGTTTCGGAAAATATATGACAGATTATATGTTTGTTATGGATTGGACTGTAGAGGAAGGTTGGCATGATGCCCGCATCGAGCCACATGCACCAATCGTATTAGAACCATCTTGTGTAACCTTACATTATGCACAGGAGACATTCGAAGGCATGAAAGCATATCGTACAGCAGAAGGTAAGATTCAGTTGTTCCGTCCAGAGATGAATGCGAAAAGAATGATCAAATCAAACGAGAGATTGTGCATGCCGGAATTCCCAGTTGACATGTTCGTAGAAGCAGTAAAAGCACTTGTAAAAGTGGAAGAAGATTGGGTTCCAGCAGAACCAGATACATCGCTTTATATTCGTCCATTTATGTTTGCGACAGAAGCTGCATTAGGTGTACATATGGCTACTTCTTATAAATTTATGGTTATCTGCTGTCCAGTAGGTGCGTACTATGAAGAAGGCATTAATCCAGTTAAGATTTTAGTAGAAGATGAACTGGTTCGTGCTGTAAAAGGTGGTACCGGTTTTACAAAATGCGGTGGTAACTATGCAGGTTCTATCTTAGGACAGGTAAAGGCAGCAAAATTAGGTTATTCTCAGGTATTATGGTTAGATGGTGAACATCGTAAATATGTAGAAGAAGTTGGTACAATGAACATTATGTTCAAGATCAATGGTGAAATCTACACAGCACCAATTGAAGGTACTGTTTTACCAGGTGTTACCAGAGATTCCATGATTCATCTTTTAAGAGAATGGGGATACAAAGTAAATGAGACAAAGCTTTCTATTGATGATGTTATGAAAGCTGGTCATGATGATACATTAGAAGAGGTATTTGGTACTGGTACAGCAGCAGTTATTTCCCCAGTAGGTGAATTAAGATATCGTGATGACGTAGTAACAATCAACGATTTTAAGATTGGAGAATTAACACAGAAGCTTTACGATACATTAACAGGTATTCAGTGGGGCAAATTAGAAGATACATTTGGCTGGACAGTCGAAGTTGAATAGTTAAAATTGGAATAAATTGCTAAAAGGTCTGGTGGTTTCATTTTATATGAAATTGCTGGACTTTTTTTTAATAACATAGTATATTAAAGCGTCTGGACGTTGACAATTAAATATAGTTCTATTTTTAGATACACAATTCTGTTAGGCATAAGGAAAACGACTTATGGGACAGACATAGGATTCCTCTTAGCGCCAAGCACCTGTTGGAAGAACAGGTTAACGAGGAGAAGGGTTATCGAAAATTCGGCGGATGCCCTTCCGCATTGCCTAGTGCGAGATATACTGGCAAATATGCAGGTGACTGCAAAACAAATCCGGTATAGTAGGTTGATATACAAAAGTACGTATATAATTGAAATGATTAAGAAAGAGGAATTTATATGTGTGGAATTATAGGTTATACAGGTAATAAAGAGATAGAGGAGGTTATTTTAGACGGTTTGGAACTGTTAGAATATCGTGGATACGATAGCGCGGGAATAGCAGTTATGGACGATGACACTGGAATAACCAGTATTTATAAGTGTGCAGGAAGAGTTAGTGATTTAAGAACCATTTGTGCAAAAGAAAAAATTCAGTCAAAATGTGGAATTGGACATACCAGGTGGGCGACGCATGGTGGGGTGACAGATGTGAATGCACATCCTCACCGACAAGGTCGGGTAACAATCGTTCATAATGGTATTGTGGAAAATTATCGGGATTTGATAACACAGTATGAGTTTGCAGATGTTTTAAAATCAGAGACAGATACAGAAGTTGTGGCAGCATTAATCAATCATTACTATAAGGGGAATCCAAGAGAAACTTTGAAAAAAGTTGTAAGTAAATTGCATGGAACGTTTGCATTGGTAGTTATGTTTGATGATAAACCAGGTGTGATATATGCTATCCGAAATGTCAGCCCTATTGTTGCAACCGTTTGTAAAGATGGTGCCATGCTAGCATCGGATTTGACAGCGTTATGTCGATTTACAAATGAATATTTTGTAGTACCAGAGCATCATGTGTTAGAACTTCATGCAGATAAAATTGTGCTGACAGATTTTGATGGTAAAGTGACAGAACCGGTGTTTTTAGAAGCGGATTGGGAACAAAAAAGTGCTGAAAAAAACGGATATCCTTTTTACATGGAAAAAGAAATCATGGAACAACCGGAAACAATTGCAAATACGATTAAGACATATATTGGAAAAGGCATGCCGGACTTGTCTGAGGCGAAGGTGCCGGATGAGATCTTTACCAATTGTGAGAGAATTTGCATTGTTGCCTGTGGTACGGCAAGACACGCAGGATTAGTGGCACAGGCATTGATAAAGTCAATCGTGCATATACACATAGATGTGGAAATGGCATCGGAGTTTATGTATACGGACCCAGTGGTTGATGAAAAGACATTGGTGATTGCAGTGTCACAATCGGGAGAGACTGTTGATACATTAGAAGCCATAAAATATGCAAAAAAGCAGGGTGCTACTTGCTTGTCCATTATTAATGTAAAGGGTTCATCTATTGCAAGAGAAAGTGATTATGTGTTATATACCAATGCGGGACCAGAGATTGCGGTAGCAAGTACCAAGGCGTATACTACCCAGCTGGCTGTATTTTATCTTTTGGTTGCAAAAATAGCATTTTTGAGAGGTGTTTTTAGTGTAGAGGATACGAAACATTTCATCAAAGAATTAGAACGGACACCAGAAGTGATTCGGAATGTGTTGGCTAAAAAAAGAGAAGTACATGTGGTTGCAAAACAATTGGTAGAGGCAAAGGACCTTTTTATGATTGGAAGAGGACTGGATAGTGCTATTTTGCAGGAGGGTTCACTGAAGCTAAAGGAGGTATCCTACATTCATTCAGAAGCTTATGCTTCAGGCGAGTTAAAACATGGCCCGATTGCTTTAATTACACAGGATACACCTGTGGTAGCAACCGTTACTCAGAGCAGACTCATGTCAAAGGAATTATCGAATATAAAAGAAACAAAATCACGTGGTGCAGAGATTGTACTTTTTATGAAAGAAGAGCTGGCGATAGATTTGGATTCAGACTATAAAACAGTACTTTTGCCGAATATGGAGGATGTATTTATGGTATTTCCAGCTTCGGTGGCATTACAACTGTTGGCATATTATGTGTCGTCGGATAAGGGATTTGATGTGGATAAGCCAAGAAATCTGGCAAAAGTAGTAACCGTAGAATAAGAATTGAAAAGAGGAGTCAGATGTCTGCTAAACAGAATTGTGTATCTAAAAATAGAAAAAAGACACCAGTTAGCGTATAGATGCATATGATAGTAGAAAGTGAGAATATGGTATTATCATGCAAACAATGCGTTATATGCAAACTGACACAGCAGATACAGGTACATTAAAAACAGAGGTTGTTTCTACTACGGATAACCGTCCGATTGAGGGCGCGCGAATACAGATTTCTTACTCGGGAGATCCAGGACAACAAATCGAGGAGGTAAACACGGATGCGAGTGGTATGTCCGAAACAATTACGCTTAATACGCCTCCACTTGAATACTCAATGTCCCCAGGGGAAAACCAGCCGTTTGCACAATACACTATCCAAGTGTCTGCACCAGGCTATCGGCCGTTTACCGTGTCGGGAATCCAAGTGCTGCCGGAACAGCTTTCGCTTCAGAAGGTTCGGCTCACGCGGGAAGAAGCGTCTGGATCTGGCATCGATGCGATCACTATTCCGCTAAATACGCTTTATGGAAATTTTCCACCGAAAATTCCAGAATCGGAGATTAAACCGGTGTCAGAGTCAGGGGAAATCGTACTTAGCAGAGTTGTAATTCCGGAATATGTAGTGGTACATGACGGACCACCGTCCGATCCGAATGCGGCGAATTATTATGTGAGATATAAGGACTATATTAAGAATGTTGCCAGTAGCGAGATTTATGCAACATGGCCGGATAGCACTATTCGGGCGAATGTTTTGGCGATTATGTCTTTTACATTGAATCGTGTGTATACGGAGTGGTATCGAGGAAAAGGTTATAATTTTACCATTACATCTTCTACAGCGTTTGACCAGAAATTTACTTATGGCAGAAATATTTTTCAGAGTATTTCAAACGTAGTAGATGAGATGTTCCAGAATTTCTTATCCAGACCAAATGTGACCCAGCCGATTTTGACCCAGTATTGTGATGGGCAACGGGTAACTTGCAGTAATTGGCTAAGTCAGTGGGGAAGCAAGTATTTAGGAGACCAAGGATATGATACAATAGAGATTATTCGCTACTATTACGGCAATAACATGTACATTAACACAGCAGAGCAGATATCCGGTATTCCGGCATCGTGGCCAAGAGAGGATTTAGGGGTTGGAGCTACCGGACCGAAAGTCAGACAGGTGCAGAACCAGTTGGCAAGAATATCACAGGCGTATCCGGCGATTCCAAGAGTAACACCGGATGGGATTTATGGACCAGCAACGGAAGCCGCTGTACGAAAATTCCAGGAAGTGTTTGGACTTCCGGTGACAGGAGTCATTGACTACCGCACCTGGTATGCAATTTCAGATATTTATGTCGGTGTAACGCGCATTGCAGAATTGATGTAGATAAAATAGGTGTGGTATAATATCAAAAATATGAAAAGATAAATTTGCAGTAAGAAAGAGAACTGCTTATAAGAACACAAGAAAGAGATTTAATCAAAGAAAAATTTACAGGTAAGAAGTATAAAATGGAAAACTGGTTAGTTATTAATAAAAAAGCAGATTTTAAAGCACTTTCAGAAAAGTTTGGAATTAGTCCGGTAACTGCTCGGTTGATAAGAAATCGTGAAGTGGTGACGGAAGAGGCGTTCGAACAATATCTAGTAGGAGATATCAGACATTTAAACGATCCACATCTATTGAAGGATGTGGACCGTTTGTGTGCCATCCTGAAAGAAAAAATTGAACAGAAAAAAAGAATACAGATTATTGGCGATTACGATATTGATGGAGTTATGGCGACTTATATTTTGTATAAAGGAATTGTTCGGGCAGGAGGAGATGTATCAACACAGATTCCACATCGAATGACAGACGGTTATGGAATTAACATGAGCTTGATTGAGCAGGCTAAGGAAGCTAAGATTGATACGATCATAACCTGTGATAACGGCATTGCGGCAATTTCCGAAATCGCTTATGCAAAAGAACTTGGAATGACGGTATTGGTGACAGATCATCATGAAATACCTTATGAGGAAAAGGATGGGGAAAAACATTATCTGAAAAGTAGTGCAGACGCAATTGTGAACCCGAAACAGGAAGATTGCAGCTATCCTTTTAAAGGACTCTGTGGTGCAACAGTCGCATGGAAAGTAGTACAGGTGCTTTATGAGACTGTGGGAGTAGCGGTAGAGGAAAGTTATGAGTTGCTGGAAAATGTGGCGTTTGCCACAGTGGGCGATGTCATGGACTTAGTGGAAGAGAACAGAATTCTGGTAAAAGAAGGGCTGAAGCGTATACATAAAACCCAAAATCCTGGCATGCGAGCGTTGATTTTACAGAATAATTTAGAACTTGAACGTGTAAGTGCGTATCATATTGGATTTGTCTTGGGGCCGTGCATTAATGCAAGTGGGCGTTTAGATACGGCACGCATTTCATTGCAGCTTTTTTTGGAAGAGAATCAGGAAAAAGCGGCTGCAATTGCAAGAGAACTGGTAGAGTTTAATATGCAACGAAAAGATATGACAGCTGAAGGGGTAGAGCTGGCAAAAGAAATGGTAGAAAAGGAGTGTATGCAAGACAAGGTGCTTGTAGTATACCTTCCAAATGTACACGAAAGTCTTGCGGGCATTATTGCGGGAAGAATACGGGAAGCGTATCATAAACCGGCATTTGTACTTACGAATTCGGAAGATGGAATCAAAGGTTCAGGGCGTTCCATTGAAGAATATTCTATGTACGAGGAATTGTGCAAATGCAAGGAGTATTTAACGAAATTCGGTGGACATCCGATGGCAGCAGGGCTGTCATTAAATCCTGAGCATTTACAGATGTTTAAGGATAAGATAAACGAGGTATGTGAACTTACGGAAACAGATTTTGTTCCAAAGGTACGGATTGATATCGCTATGCCGGTTGGTTATCCGGATTGTTCGCTGGTAAGAGAAATGGAAGTATTAGAGCCATTTGGAAAGGGGAATACAAAGCCGTTATTTGCAGATAAAGACTTGAGAATAAAGAGAGCGGCTGTTGTAGGACGCAATCAAAACGTATTAAAACTGACGCTTGAAACAATATATGGGGAAACAGTTTCGGCGGTTTATTTTGGTGACGTAGAAAGATTTTTGAATTATTATCGTGAGAAGTTTGGAAACGAAGAAGTAGAGGCAGCACTTTTTGGGAAAAATAATAAAATTTTGCTACAAATAGTGTACTATCCGGAAATAAATCTGTATAATGGAATTGAAAATATACAGATGATAATTCGAAATTATAGGTAACTATGATAGATAAACTGGGACGGGAAAAGTGAGGTATTGGGCATGACGAGAGAACAGCGTTTTTCATTTATGTCAGCGGATGGAAAGACGACAATCGATGCGGTAAAATGGGTTCCGGAAGATGGACGTTATCATGCGATTTTGCAGATTAGTCATGGAATGGTAGAATTCATTGACCGTTACAAAGCATTTGCGGAATTCTTGAATAAGAATGGGTATTTGGTAGTAGGACATACACATTTAGGTCATGGGGCATCGGTGCAGTCAAAAGATGACTGGGGATATTTTGCAGATAAGGATTCTCCAAATGTTTTGATTAAAGATATGCATACGTTGCGGATGATGATACAGAAAGAGAATGAAGGTATGCCATATTTTATGCTTGGCCATAGTATGGGGTCTTATTTGCTTCGTAGATATCTGACGGTCTACAATGATAATTTACGTGGTGCGATTATCATGGGAACGGGCTGTGTGCCGGATCAGCTATCAAAGTTAGGTAAGTTTTTATGCAGTACGCTGGCGAAGATTTATGGTTGGCGTCATCGCAGTAAGTTTGTGAATGCAATGACATTTGGTGGTCCATATAAAAAATTTGATATGGATGGTACCCATCCAGAGAACAATTGGCTGACACGTGATGTAGAGGTAGTAAAAAAATATTACGGAGAACCACGCTGCAGATTTTTATTTACATTAAATGGATATCATATGTTGATGGATACTGTTCATTATGATAATCAGGTGGAGAATGTGAAGAAAGTGCCTGCAAAACTTCCGATATTTATCGTATCTGGTGCAGATGATCCTGTTGGTGATATGGGAGAAGGAGTCAAAAAAGTTTACCATATGTATGAACAGGCAGGATTAAAAGATGTTACATATAAGCTCTACGAAAAAGGGCGTCATGAGATTTTAAACGAATTGAACAAAGATGTGGTGTATAACGATATCTTCTCATGGATGGAGGTTCGCATCACAACGTAGGTGATTTTACATAAGTTGTATTATACGACCAAGTCTATGAAAACCAAGAAAAAGTCGGACAGGTAATTTTTATTTATACGGATGTCCGCATGAAAAAGTACTAATGATTCCTATATACAGATTACATAAAAGTGACGCGTCGCAGCAAAGGTGAGTCCGTTCACCGTTGCTGCTGAAAATGTCATCCGTGACATTTTCACGCTGTATAATGAAATAGGAATCAAGTACTTTTAACATGCTCCCAAACGTAAAATAAAAATTACCTGTCCGACTTTTTCTTGGTTTTATATCTACGTTTTCGTTATATTTATAAAAATGTTGCTTATTGTCTTATACACTGGTAAAAACAATTATTATTGTAGAAACACTATTATGAGTAGCCATAGAGCAAATTAGAGTATAAAAATCCCACCTAGTTTTCTTTTTGCGTTTGGAAGCATGTTAGTAATATTTAATTCCTATTTCATAAAGCAGCGGGAAAATGACACGATGTCATTTTCAGTGCTTATCGTGTCCACGGATGGCACGTTAAGCACGCCGCGTCCTTATTACATAACCTAAATATAGGAATTTTAATATTACTTCATGCGAACAACCGTAAAAAGAAAACTAGGCGGGATTTTTATACTCTCAATACATAACTACATATAATACAACCTATAAGCAGAAAATTAGTTATCATTTTCGTCATCAGCAGACATATTGTATACCTGACGTTTACGAGCCATTTCATCGTTTTCGAGGTATTCATCGTAGGTAGAAACTTTATCGATGAATGTTCCGTCTGGAAGGAATTCGATGATACGGTTTGCTGTAGTCTGAACTACCTGGTGGTCACGGGATGCAAAAAGAATAACACCCGGGAATTTGATTAAACCATTGTTTAATGCAGTAATGGATTCCATATCCAAGTGGTCAGTTGGCTCGTCTAACATTAAAACGTTTGTAGCCTGAATCATCATACGAGAAAGGAGTACACGTACTTTTTCACCACCGGAAAGTACACGCATTTTCTTAACACCGTCTTCACCTGCGAAAAGCATACGACCTAAGAAACCACGTACATAAGTAGCATCTTTAATCTCTGAGTACTGTGTCAACCAATCAACGATTAAAAGGTCTGTATCGAAGATTTCTGTGTTATCCTTTGGGAAGTAAGACTGGCTTGTAGTTACACCCCATTTGTAAGTACCTGCATCTGGTTCCATTTCACCAGCGAGAATCTTGAATAATGTAGTCTTAGCTAATTCATTACCGCCAACAAAAGCGATTTTATCATCATGTCCTACGATAAAGGATACATTGTCTAAAATCTTAACGCCGTCGATAGTCTTAGAAATACCTTCTACAGTAAGAACTTCGTTACCGATGTCACGGCTTGGACGGAAGTCAATGTATGGGTATTTACGGCTTGATGGACGAATCTCATCCAACTCGATTTTTTCCAAAGCTTTTTTACGGGCTGTAGCCTGTTTTGATTTAGAAGCGTTCGCAGAGAAACGTGAAATGAATTCCTGTAACTCTTTGATTTTTTCTTCTTTCTTCTTGTTCGCTTCTTTCATCTGTTTTACTAATAACTGGCTGGATTCATACCAGAAGTCATAGTTACCGGAGTAAAGCTGAATCTTACCGTAGTCGATATCAGCAATGTGTGTACAAACTTTATTTAAGAAGTAACGGTCGTGGGAAACCACGATAACAGTGTTCTCAAAGTTGATTAAGAATTCTTCTAACCAGCCGATCGCATCTAAGTCTAAGTGGTTGGTAGGCTCGTCGAGCAATAAGATGTCAGGATTACCGAATAATGCCTGTGCTAATAAAACTTTAACCTTAAGTGCACCAGGTAAATCAGCCATCATAGTGTAGTGTTCTTCTGTTGGAATGCCAAGACCATTAAGAAGAGTAGCAGCATCAGATTCTGCGTTCCAGCCGTCCATATCAGCAAATTCACCTTCTAATTCGCTGGCACGGATACCATCTTCGTCTGTGAAATCTTCTTTCATGTAGATAGCATCTTTTTCTTTCATAATTTCGTAGAGACGTTTGTTACCCATGATAACAGTATCTAATACGTTGAAAGCGTCATATTTGAAGTGGTCCTGCTGTAAGAAAGAAAGACGCTGACCAGGTGTGATAATGATATCACCGTTGGTTGGCTCGATCTGTCCGGATAAAATTTTAAGGAAAGTAGATTTTCCGGCACCGTTGGCACCAATCATACCGTAGCAGTTTCCTTCCGTAAACTTAATATTTACTTCTTCAAAAAGTGCTTTTTTTCCAAGTCGTAATGTTACATTACTTGCAGCAATCATTTTTATACCTCGTTTTTTCTTTTCCTATTAATAAACATCAAGAGGTATCATACTAAAAAAAATTGGGAAAAGCAACTGTTTTACATGGAAATTATAAGAATAATTTGCTATAATTAAGTACATTGTGAAGAGATGTATAGTATATGAGACGACTGGTATAAGGGGACTTGAGGATGAACTGTTTTTTTACAGACGATAAAAAAAGATTGGTAGATGATTATTTAGAGCAGAATGAGCCGGGAACGCATGTGCTTTTTGTGATTAATATTGACCATTTTCATACGATAACAGAACGGTTTGGGAGCACGGTAGGGGAGACGATTATTGCAGATATGTCGCGCAAAATTAGAGAGTCTTTCCGTAATACAGATATAGTAGGTAGAATTGGTGGAGATGAATTTGTAGTATTTATGAAAGCAACCACCGAGTCATTTGCTAGAACAAAGGCAGAGCAACTTTGTGAAAAGGCGAGAAAAGTGATTTACGGCGAAGCTGAACGCATGCAGGTAACGGTGAGTGTAGGTGGTGCGATATTCGGTGCTGATGGTGACTCTTATACGGAACTTTTTGATAATGCTGATGTAGCGATGTGTGCGGTAAAAGCAGAAGGTGGCGATGGTTTTTTATTTGGCAGACTAGGGCAGGGAGAAAATAGAAAGCAGGAACGCACAAAAGTTGAAAACGGCGATACGAAGGGTGAGAATGTAGACCGGGAATTG
>JAFYQA010000069.1 GCA_017547315.1 Roseburia sp.
AATACCTACCTGGTATACTTTTTCTGCCAGAGAGCCTTCTTTCAGACGTAAAAATAATTTTTCAGCCTGCTCTTCATTTTCAAAGTCAGGTAACATGTAAGTCTTTTTAATTTCACTATTGGTCAGTAATGCAATCATGTTTTCGCGGTCGCCCTCGGACAACGGTTTTAATTCTAAACGTTCGGTTTTTATGTACATTTTATGCCTCCACAAAATTATTTTTCTACCGGATACACTACCCGGAATTCCTCGCAAACCACCTTCATATTCTCATCAAAGACAAGCCCTGCTTCTTCCATGCAGGCTGCAAAAAATGCTTCATGAACTTTTCGCCAATATGCCAAACTTCTGTCACCTTCGCCTTCTTTAAAAGCATGGTCTGGCGTCACTTCGCAAAACGGTATCACATATACTTTCGTATTCTCTATGATACAGACCGCTTCATCCTTCGAGTCCAATATGACACTATATCCACTCGCTTCCGGCAACGATTCATCGTCCACTTCATAAAGTGGATATGCCGATGAAGTTCCAGTTTTGATACCACATCGCACCAACTCTGCAAGCGTGTCTGCATCATCGCCAAATGCCCATGCATCATACTCTCTTTCAACAATATTACATTCTTTCACAAATTTTTTCCACATTTCTTCTGCTGTCATAAACTTATCTCCTATGAAAAAAAAGGCAACCACAACAATTCCGTGGCTGCCTTCATCCTTTTATTTTGTCTTTTAAAATTCCATATCTAAAAAGTCCCTAATCGCAATACCAATTACAACCAACATATTCATCCGATCATGTTTGCGAGACCATTCCTCTTATTCGCCCTCTAAGACAGCAAGCATTAAAATACCCACGATAATGATACTAATAAATATGTACTGTTTCTTTGTCAGTTTTTCTTTTAAGAAAATTCTTGATAAGATTAATGATACAACACACACACTTGAAAGGATTGGTGCCGCGATAGCTCCGTTTCCACTCATTGCGTATACATATGTCAACTGTCCTGCTGTTTCACAAATAGCTGCGATTGTTTTATCTTTCTGCTTTGGAAGTTCGAATTTCACACGTTTATATTTCATAAACGCAAACAAAATCAAGCCAACAATTGCAAATGTCAATTCATATGAAACATTTGCTACTAACTCGATATTCTCTTCTGTGATACCAACCAATGGACTTGTCTCCATTTCCAAGAAGAAAATATCCAAAAAGCTTCCCAATGCATCAATGATTGCATAGCAAAACGGCATTGCAAAAGCGACAACCGCTAATTTCTTTCCTAACCTTTGGCTTCTATTTACTTCCGCACTACGTTCTGTACGGCTTACACCAATAATACCAATAAGGATGATTCCAATTGCAACCCAAACAGCTGGTGCAATCGTTTCTCCCAAGAAAATAACGCACATAAGAGAACACATTGCTCCAGCGGTATTTTCAATTGGGTCTGCCAAAGATTCCTCAATAAATCTAATACCAAAATAGGAACATGCCATAGACACAATATAACATAATGAAACCGGTAAATAAGCAATTAAATTCATTGGATCATACGCAATATCAGATGTCAGTAAAGTAAATACTGCATGAATTCCCATTACTGCGCCAACCAAAACACATACTCTTAAATGATCATATCTCTCATTCTCGTGTGAACCTTTTTTATAAAATAACTCCGCTACACCCCACAAGAGAGTTGTAACAAGTGTAAAAAATAACCACATAATTTTTTCCTCTATCTTTCAAAATTTATCTTTATAAAATGTAACTATATTCTAATTTAGGTTCACCTTCGGAGGTTTAATCATCGAGATTAGCCAAATTGGTTTGCCAAAATGGTTTCCCGCTGCTTTCTGTAAATTTTTTCGCATAATCATTTAACCTCCTTCTTCTAAAATAATATCTCAATTATGATATTCTTATTTTTAGATTGTGTCAAATGTTTTATTTAAAATCTCACCGTATTTTTCGCAAATTTCTTCTGGTTTACGATTCTTCTTGCATTTTTACCATCCTATAAAAATTATCTATTCCACTACCAGTTCTCTGTTCAAAAGGCTCACCTACAATCTCAAATCCTGCTTTTTGATAACAACGTATTGCCCGTTCATTCCACGTCCGCACTTCCAGATAAAGTGGTTTGCCAGGATACACTTCCTTAGAAATCTGATATGTCTCATATAGTATACGCTGTCCATATCCTCTGCCGCAAAGTTCTGGTTTTACGCTTATTCCTATGAATACTTTGGTCTCTTCTGCCTTAATATTCACGAATCCAACCAGACAATCTCCGTTATAAAATGCTCTATAATTCTGCTCACGAGCAGGGTTGAAAAATCCGATTTGTTTTTCCTTCATCTCTTCATAGGGCGGCAGATTATAAACTGCATAATCACCGGAATATTTCCACGAGCAGATTCCTTGTTTTTCTACATCGGTTAGAATGTGATTTTGTAATGTGCATTCTGTGTCTATCATGATAATCTCCTACAAATTAATCCAAGCCACTTCGTCCTGAATTTTTGTATCTTCTAACGAATGATAAAATTTCTTCGCTTCGCCATTACCTGCGACTACTGCAAGCAATGCTTCCAGACCTTTTTCTTTTAATACCTTTCGTAACTCTGTCATCATACTCTGTGCTACACCGGAATGTCGTTCATTTTTCAGTACACTAATCCAATCCAGATACGCTGCACTGATTGTTCCGTCAAATCGGGAACAAATGAGTGAAGCATCGATTCTTCCAATCACGCGGTCATCTTTGTATGCTAACAATGTAATCGCATTGTCTGTAAATCTACTATCTTTGAAACTACTTTTCACATTAGCGACATACTGCTCATCAATGTCCCAAAAATAAGTATCCTTTTCCTGTTCTCTTAATTCTCGTTCATACACAAGGACATCTTCCATTCTGTCCTCGGTGAAGGGTTCTATTGTAAATATCATAACTTTCTTCTCCCTGTCATCAGTTTATGTGTGACATTCTTTAGTCTTGGCTATTTGCCTGGTAAGAATAGCTGCACAAAAAATAACCGCCCAGTCCCTCAACTTAGCGGTTATTACATAAAAACGTTATTTTAGGGCTAACCGTCTATCGGTAGCTCTTTTCTATTTAAATAATAACACTAAGCCATTTTTCTGTCAATGACAGCCTATTTACTTTTCAAATACTCATCCCGCATCAAATAATAAAAATCATTCACGAACTGTGCACCATCCCACTGTCGCACCTCATCCTGGCTATGACTGTATCGAAAACCGAACTTCTGGCAGACTTTTCTAGAACGTTCATTTTCATGCATACACGCATAAATGAATTTTTCACCACCAAATTCCTCAAATGCCAACTGCATCAACGCTTGCAAAATCTCCGTGCCATATCCTAGATTCTGATACTTTGCCGCAACACAAATACCGCTTTCTTCAAATACCTTCTGTTCTACTTCCTTAATTCCTGCAAATCCGATTGCCTCGTCTGTTTCTTTCAAGCACACGAAATATGCGCAATACGAGTTTTTTCGTTTCTATACGTTCCATGTCTTACTCCAAATTATTCAATCCATCATATAATTCATTAAACGACTTCTGCTTATTGCAACGGCCATAAGAGAACTCTCTGTCCTCTCCAAACTCAAGCAAAAAGCACTTTGTCAGTTCTTCCACCGTCTGCTC
>JAFYQA010000070.1 GCA_017547315.1 Roseburia sp.
ATGATAATAAGTAAAAAAGATGATAGGAGATGCAGTAATGCATCCTTTTCATATATGTAGGGGATTGGTCAAGTGGTATGATAGGGGTCTCCAAAACCTTTGGTGGGGGTTCGATTCCCTCATCCCCTGCTCGAATGAAACTCGCAAACGTTGAGAAATCAAGGCTTGCGAGTCTTTTTTTGCAATTTTTCTAAGTTTAAAATTAACCCCTTGCGTTAGACTAGATTTGTCTAACAAAAGGGGCACTTCAGCTGTATAGCTTCGAGAGCATTTTATTATAAAACTTTCACTTCAATATTCATTTCCTTAGCTCGCAGCATATGGCCGTGTGTAAGAGGTTTTGTAACTACGAGCATTTTGCGTGCGTATTTGCCACCAAATTGCTCTGCGACGGTTTGTAATTCATACATTGCATGCTGGTCTACTTTACCGTTTTTACAGGAAATAAATACTGAAATATTTCCGTAAAGTGATAATACATCGATTTCATTTAATACATCATTGCCATAGCCAGTATGGAAGATACCATCCCAATCAATATGGACACCGATACGACAGTCATTGTTGCCGGTAGTAGTTTTCTCCATTAAAAATGTATATTGTTCTAAAACGCTGCCACTATCACACATGCATTTTTTAACAAAGTCGCTACAATAAGAAAAAGAAAAGCACTCATCTGTATGAGAAACATTGCAAAGCACTCCGTTATCGGCACAAGCATCTAGTATTCGGGATAATTTTTTTAAGTTGAGGCGGGTTCGATTAGCAATTCCATTACGAACAGTAGGAATATCTAGAGAGACATTCAGTTCTTGTGCATATTCAGCTAAAAAGTTTGCAAACTGATTCCATTCACGTGAAAATTGATGGGATAAATCCCATAATGATTGGATGTTAAGCAAATCATTTGAAGTGTGCTGATGTTTAAAACTTTTGCTCATAGTGGTATTAATCTGACCGCCATGCATTTCGATTAGTTTTTCTAGATTGAGTAGAATGTGTTGTGAAGGTACATTCTTACTAATACAGTGGTCACTTTTTTTATTGAATTCGAGTAATTCATCCTGAACGATGTTGTACATGTGAACTGGAACGTCGAGCTCTTTTGAGAGCGCTCCAAATGCGAATAGTGACAAACCTTCACCGCCGGTAATATCGAAATAACAATCGTTTTGTTGATCACGCTCTTTTTGTATTGCGGATGTCATTGCTTCAACGACTTTATTAGGATTAGAGGCAGAGATTTCAATAAAGGATATTTCTTTTATATTACAATGTTTATGTAAAAACTTTTCAGTATAGTCTTTACGCCCATCGAGCATCTTTTTTTCACCAAAGAATATCACTTTGTCAAATTTATAGTGTAAACAAGTAATGACGTTTTCAATTGGTTCGTCATCAAAGAATTCAAAATTAACTAGCATAAATGTATCATCCTTTGCATGGATATATTCTATTTTTTATTGTAACATGATTTTGTGATTTTTAGTAAAGAAAGTGGATTTTTGTGAAATATATTTTGATGTGAGTGTTTGAATGTTTTTTATTATGTTGAAAAAGTGAGCGGGCGGAAAATTCATATATTTTCCCGCCCGCTCGATTAAAAATTTATAGAAATTATTTATGAGGAACTTATTAAGAGGCCATTATTGGTTGCGTGTTTAAGCGTTCTTCTTGTTCGGCTATATGTAATTCGTTATATTCATTAATATAGTTATCCATTTTAGCGGCTTCATGAATCAGTTCGGTAAGTACGTTATTTACTACTTTAAAGCGTTCTGTGTTATCGCAACACATTGCTGTAGTTTCTTCTGCAGAAGCGCTTACTTCTTCGCTAGTAGAAGAGAGATTGTTATTATTGTCTACAATAACGGCATTTGTTTCTTTTAACAGTTTGGTTTTATCACTCATCTCAGAGGATTTATCTTTCAATTCGTAAAGTCCACTGCGAATATGTGAAAAGTTATTCGCGATATCGCGAATCATAGTAACCTGTTGGCTAATTTCGGACATTACGATGTCCATAGAGGAAATCGTATCGCTGGCATTTTCATTTAATTTTGTAATAATAGATTCAATGTTTTCTGTGGACTGTTTGGTCTGTTCAGAGAGAACGCGGATTTCATTGGCTACAACTGCAAATCCTTTTCCCGCATCTCCGGCACGGGCTGCTTCAATGGAAGCATTTAATGCCAGAAGATTTGTTTGAGAAGAAATCTGTTGAATGATGCCAATAATTTTTTCCATGTCTTTTGTATGATTATGTAACTCGGACATATTATTTTTTACTAAAATATTTTCCTGCTCGATGCGTTCTGTCTGGATGACGATATTTTCCACTAGTTTTTGACCGGATACAACGTTTTTTTCTGAGTCGGTAGCTATGTTTTCTAAAGAGTCAGAAATGGTAACGGTATCTGTAATAACATCTTGAATACGTCCGGTCATAACTGCCTGTTCCTGAATACTTCCTACGGTTCCTTCCATGCTGATGGCAACATCGTTCATTGCCTGAGTAACACAGGATGTGGAGTCAGACATTTCTTCTACAAGTGCCTGGATGGACTGGGTAGAAGAGTTAATAGATTTTCCTACTGCGATGATGGCTTCCATCATATCTTCTTGCTTTTTCTTGCGACTTTCTAATTCTTCTAATTCTTCCTGAATATGTAGGACAGCAACGCGGGTTGCAAGGCAAATGCTGATTGCTAAAATAGCAATAATACACATAACCATAAAAGCATCATTGCGTTCTAAGCGACTGTTTGCACCTAGAACATTGATACTGTATTGAGTATTTACGAAAGCTGCAAAAACAGTAATCGCTGCATTGCGGATTTCAAATTTTAAATCGAAGTACATCATCATACTAATTAAAATCGGGAACATGAAAAAGTTATAAAGAAAATTAGTTGATGATAAACATGCAATTTCAAAAACGATAAGGTAAGATACCAGTGCTACCCGGCGGTAAAGCTGCGAGGTTGGATCTTTTTTATAAAAAATAAAAGAGATAACAGGCGGAATCATAATCATGATAGCCACAATAATTGCTTTGCGGATTGTTACAAGACTTTGTAGTATCTGTGCCAGATATAAAAACATCAGATAGGTTGATACTAGGGTAATGGTAACAGTAAGACAGAAGTTTGCACGTTTTGTGGAACGCTCCTGTAAGGTTAATTCTTTTGTATTTGACATATATCCTCCTTGTTTTGCGAAGCAAAATCCGAACCCACTGGTGAGGAGAGGATTTGGCCTCCTTGTTTTGCGAAGCAAAATCCGAACCCGTTGGTGAGGAGAGGATTTGGCCTCCTTGTAAATAAACAGTACAATTTTAATTCGAATATAAGAATAAGGCTTGGTGTCACTCCAAGGTCAACATGTAAAATACAATTTTTTGAAAAATAAACAAAAAGAGAGAGGGTATCTTTATAACCATGCAAATGAGGAAACATGGTTGCAAAGATACCCTCTTTATTTAGTGGATGTACATATCATAAACCTTGGAGTAGGTCCAAGGTCAATAGGGAAAAAATAATTTTTTGAAATTTATTCTGCAATTGGAAGATAAATTTCGTAAAAGTCTGTAATTACATTTTCTACTACTAAAGTATATGTGTAGAAAGCATAACCTTGCATTCCACAGGTTATACCATTCTTTTTGGCATAATCGTAAATTGGATTGAGATTCCATTCTACGCCATTTTGGTCAGGTGCTGTGATAACGGTATATAGACAGCGACAGCCAGGTATTGTTGGAAGCGTATCCGCTTTGTCGTGCCACGGGCATACCTTCATCATAGGTTCACGAACTGTGAACTCTAAAGCATGAGGACTATAAGTTCCGGTTGCATTTGTTTGTAAAGTATAGCAGAAATTTCCAAAAGAAAAGGATGGAGATGTCAGTATATCTTTCATATTTTCATAAAGTGTTTTATTAAAATCCTGTTGATACAGAATATAAAGAGTCGGAAGTTCCTGAATACTACAAGAATAGAGTCCCTGCTGCATATTCTCTATATGCTGTTTCATGAAACGAAGTTTTTCTAATCGACTTTGCAAGTGTGCTATTTCTTGTTCTGTTTGGGAAATAAAGGTCGAAAAATAACCTGCCACTTCTGGGAGTGTGGTAGCGGTATTGAGATTACGGATCTCAGCAATACTTGCATCTAACTGGCGATACAGATGAATCCCCATGATTCGTTGGATTTCATCCGGGCCATAATAACGATAGCCGTTATTCGGGTCACGTAAAGGGGAAACAAGCCCTTCCTTTTCGTAGAGCCTTATGGCATCGGTGGAGATTCCGATAAGGTCAGCAATTTCGCGAATTGTGTATTTTTTAGTCATATAAACGCTCCTTATATAGCTATTAAGTTATTATATCATTTTTTCTATAAGGAAAAAAGAAAAATGTGAAATAACGCGAAATGCATAGAAAAATGTAAAAATTCTTGAATACTAAGAAAAAACGAGCTTTTTTAATAAAAATACATTGTATTCTAGATGGAAATTCTTTAAAATTAAGAAAATAAAGACTTTTGTAGTAGGAGGAAGCATGGAAAAAGTAAATGAAAAGATGATAGAATTGAGTGGTTGTGAAAAGTTAATATTAGGATGCATTTATGAATATTACAAGAAAAATGAAAAGGCCCCTAACTTAAAGGATATTACAGCAATATTAGAATTACGTCATGGCATCGCATGGAAATTGCAAACAATTTGCACCTTTTTTACAAGAATGGAAAAAAAAGGATTAATTACAACTGCAAAAAATGGACGCTATACGTATTACTATCCGGTGATGTCTTTTGAGGAATATGTGAAGAAGGAATTGAACGAGTTGTGTGATGCTTATTTTGAGAGTGATCTTAAACAATTAAAAAGATTTGTAAGGCAATGGCAACGATAAATAAGTGCTAACAAAACAGGTAATCATTAAGAATGTCATAGAAAAGTCAGGGGATTTTTCGAATAGGAATTGTTTTATTAGCAAAAAGTTGATAGAATAGATATAACTGTTCAAACGGAATGATTTTGTACAATGTATGTAAGGGATATGAGGTGACTTTTTATGACGCGAGAGGAAAGAAAATTAAAACGTCAGCAGGATACCAAGAAGGCAATTTCTGTATTAACAGGATTGGGAATTGGGTCCGTTGCACTGATTTTGGTAGTAGTATTAGGAGTTAGCTTTTTATTAAAGGAAAAAGACGAACCGGTTGTAGATACGCAGGTAGTGATAGAGACAGAGTCAGAATTGGAGACAGAGACTAATGTTCCAGAGACCGAAGTACCTATTATTGATCCACTTACGCAGGAGGCAATTGCGGTAGTGGCGGGAATGTCATTAGAACAAAAGGTAGCACAGATGTTTATCGTGACACCGGATGCATTGACTGGGACTAATGGTGCGACTGTAGTAGGAAATACAACAAAGCGTGTTTATGCAGAATATCCGGTAGGTGGTTTGATTTATCAGAAAGGTAATTTTAAGACCAAAGAACAGACTAAGGCTATGTTAGAAGCAATGGCGGCTTTAAGTATTGAGACAGTAGCGTTGCCGATTTTCTTGGGAGTAGAAGAAGAGGGTGGTAAGGCTTCCGTGATTGCTGCAAAATCGCCAATTGATGTAGATAATATTGATAATGCCAGCGAGATTGGTGCTACGGCGGATAATGTAAAGGCATATGAAGCCGGACAGACAATTGGTAATTATTTATATGATTTAGGATTCAATATGAATTTTGCTCCAGTAGCGGATGTTTTAGGCAATGCAGATAATTCTGCCATGTCAAAACGTTCATTTGGAACAGACAGCGCAGTTGTGGGGAATATGGTGTGCGGCATGTTGGATGGATTATCTGAGAATAATATTATCGGTGTAGTGAAGTATTTCCCAGGGTATGGAAGTGCCAGTGGAGATGGTACAACAGGTGCGGTATCTACGGATAAGAATTTAGAAGAACTTCGTGCAAGTGAATTTGTGCCATTCCAGTTAGCGATTGATACAAGAGCCGGATTTGTTATGGTAGGACATGTATCAGTACCGAATGTAACAGGAAGTATGTTACCAAGTTCTTTGTCTGAATATATGATTACACAGGTACTTCGAAGCGAGATGAAATTCGATGGTATCGTAGTGACGGATGCAATGAATAAAAAGGCGATTACAGAGTCTTATGAGTCAGCAGAAGCCGCTGTCACAGCAATTGCAGCAGGTGCGGATATTGTTTTAATGCCTGAGAATTTTAAAGAGGCATACAAAGGGGTATTAGACGCAGTACGTAATGGTGAGATTACAGAAGAGAGAATTAATGCATCATTAGTTCGTATTGTAAAAGCGAAGTTGGGGATGTATTAAGAAATTAGCTTTTCCTAAAAATAACTAATGAAATATAAGGAAATATGTGATACGATATAAAAAGTAGGCAAATGTTACTAGAAACGTAGTGAAAGTAACATAGCAAATATAGGAGGAAGGTAACAAATGAGACAAGTTATTAATTTTAACACAAAATGGGCTTTTACAAAAGAAGCTACAGCAGTTCCAGCAACTATGCCGGAAAAATGGTATTGGGTAACATTACCACATTCATGGAATGACATCGATGGTCAGGATGGTGGTAACGATTTATACCGTGGTACTGCTTACTATGCAAAAGAACTTAAAAAAGTAGATTTGCCAACAGCAGATCAGTATTACTTAGAGTTCAACGGAGCAAACTCTTCTGCAAGCGTATATGTAAATGGTAAGAAAGTTGCTTCACATGATGGCGGTTACTCAACATGGAGAGTAAACGTAACAGAAGAATTACAGGATGAGAACTTAATCGTAGTAGAAGTGGACAATGCTCCAAACCAGACTGTATATCCACAGATGGCTGACTTTACATTCTACGGCGGTTTATATCGTAATGTGAATATCATTGCAGTAAGCAATTCACATTTCTGCTTAGATTACTATGGTGGTCCTGGTATTAAGGTTACACCTGTGGTAGAAGGTGCAGATGGTAAATTAGAAGTAGAAGTATTCGTAGCAGGCGAAACAGCTTCTCAGAATTTAGTATATACATTAAAAGATGCTGAAGGTAATGTAGTAGCAGAAGCTAAGACAGCAGTAGCTGACAAAAAAGTAGTATTGGATGTAGCAGGTGTTCATTTATGGCATGGTAGAAAAGACCCATACCTTTACACTGTAGATGTAGCATTAGTAGATGGAGATGATGTAGTAGATGCAGTTAAGGCTCGTGCTGGTTTCCGTACATACGAAATCGATCCAGACAGAGGATTTATCTTAAATGGTGAAGAATATCCATTACGTGGTGTATCTCGTCACCAGGATAGATGGGGTATCGGTAATGCATTATTACCAGAACACCACATCGAAGATATGGATTTAATCTGCGAAGTTGGTTGTACAACAATTCGTTTGGCACACTATCAGCATGACCAGTTCTTCTATGATCTCTGTGATGAAAGAGGTATGGTAATCTGGGCTGAGATTCCATATATCTCACAGCATATGCCAACAGGTCGTGAGAACACAATCTCTCAGATGAAAGAATTAATCATCCAGAACTACAACCATCCATCAATCGTAGTTTGGGGTCTTTCAAACGAAATCAGTATGCAGGGTTCTTCTGATGATTTATTAGAGAATCATAATATTTTAAATGACTTGTGTCATGAAATGGACCCAACAAGACTTACAACAATCGCTATCGTATCTATGTGTCCAATGGATGACCCATATGTACAGATTCCTGATACAGTATCTTGGAACCATTACTTCGGATGGTACGGCGGTGACGTAAGTGATAACGGCCCTTGGTTTGATGAATTCCATGCAAAATATCCAAACCTTCCAGTAGGATGTTCTGAATACGGATGTGAAGCTCTTAACTGGCATACATCTGATCCAAAACAGGGTGACTACACAGAAGAATATCAGGCATATTATCATGAAGAACTCATCAAACAGCTCTTCACAAGAAAATATCTCTGGGCTACACATGTATGGAATATGTTTGACTTCGGTGCTGATTCACGTAACGAAGGTGGCGAAAATGGACAGAACCACAAAGGTCTTGTTACATTTGATAGAAAATACAAGAAAGATTCATTCTATGCTTACAAAGCATGG
>JAFYQA010000004.1 GCA_017547315.1 Roseburia sp.
AATTCTGCAAAGTCGGTGATAACGTAATTAACTGTGGTATGTACTCTGAGTTGTAAGAACTATAACTTTTTACAGAAGTCAAAAGCATCCAGTAAAACGGAAACAGTACTACAAGTGCCCATATCGTCAGCAATACATAAATAATCGTATTAGTCACATTTTTCCGTATCTTTGCAGACTTTTCTATTTTTTCATAATCAACTTGTTTTCCCATATATGAAGTCCTCATCAATAATGTACATGCTTTTTGCTTACCAACAGATTGATACATGTAATTGTCAGAATAATTACAAATAAAATAATCGCTGCTGCCGATGCATAGGACGGATATCCGCCACTATCGCCATAGAGCATATCATAAATATATCCTACAATTGTATTCATTTCTGCTGCATTCAAATTCGTACCAAACAGAGCAACCGCATCACTATACGCCTTAAACGCCCCGATAAATCCAGTGATAATCAAATAAAATACTGATGGCGAAATCATCGGAAGTGTAATCTTCGTAAAAATACGCCACGCCGGTGTACCATCTACTTTTGCCGCATTATAATAACTTTGATTCACCGATACAAGCGCACTCGTTAAAATCAATATCTTAAATGGCAATACCACCCAAATCGTGTAAAAACACAATACAAACATCTTTGCCCAATATGGTCCATCCATAAAGTCAATGGTCCCACCGCCAAAGAAATGAATCACCATATTCGCCACACCATCTGTATACGGTGTCTTTTTAAATAAAATCATAAATACCAGACCTACCGCCAGTGTATTCGTCACATAAGGTAAGAAATAAATCGTCTGATACAATTCTCGTAAAGGTTTAATCGAAACCAAACCTGCAGAAATTAATAGTGCCAGCCCTGTCGATAACGGCACTGTTATCATTACTAAAACAAATGTATTCTTCAATGCCTGTAAAAAATAAGGGTCCCGCAGTACATAAGCATAATTATATGTTCCCACACCCTGATAGGTCTGAGATGCAAAATTATATCCTTCCTCCATGGAATAAATCAGTACATCTATCAGAGGATATACCATGAAGATACCCAAAAACAGCATTGCTGGCAATAAGTACAGCCATGCTTTCCAATTTTTCGTTTCCATAATGAACCTCCTTATTTTTCGAAACGAAATCTACTTCTGCTTGCAACAGTCGTCCTCCTGACAAACAGAGTTTTCTCCTCCTAATATCGAATTCTATCACCAGTGTTTACATCAAATAAATGTACCTTGTCACGCTTTAACGCAAAACGAACCACATCCGCCTCCTCATCCACCTGATTTTCGGAACTAATAATGGATCTTATCTCCACATCCATAGATGCCGGATGCTCGGAAACTACGGTAATATCACGTCCCATGACTTCCACACCTTTTAATTCACAACATAATGCACCATCCGCATCCAAAACAAAGCCTTCCGGACGAATACCTACTACCACCTTTTGATTCGGCACATTTTGCACCATCATGACATCGTTCTTACCGATATATAGCTTTTCATCCTTTATCTCGCCTTCAAAAAGATTGATCGGCGGTGTTCCTAAGAATTTTGCTACAAACTGATTCACTGGATTGTCATACACTTCCTGTGGTTTTCCAATCTGCTGAATCACACCATCTTTCATCACCACAATCATATCCGAAATACTCATGGCTTCTTCCTGGTCATGCGTTACAAAAATCGTAGTAATGCCTGTTTTTTTCTGAATTCTTCGGATTTCTTCACGTGTCTGCAAACGTAATCTCGCATCCAAGTTAGACAACGGCTCGTCCATCAGAAGAATGCGCGGCATCTTTACCAATGCTCTCGCAATCGCTACTCGCTGCTGCTGACCACCGGAAAGCTCACTTGGCTTTCTGTCCATTAATCCATCAATCTGTACTAATTTCGCCACTTCGTATGCTTTTTCTGACATCTGCTCTTTTGTCAACTTGTCCGCACCCTTTAGATTCTGTAATGGGAAAATGATATTCTGCTTCACAGTCAAATGTGGATAGAGGGCGTAGTTTTGGAATACCATCCCAACGCCCCTATTCTCTACCGGAAGATTTGTCACATCATCTTCTCCAAAATAAATCTTACCACTCGTAGGTTTTAACAAACCACACAACAAATTCAGTGCTGTACTTTTTCCACATCCTGATGGTCCTAATAATCCAATCAGTTTGCCATCCGGAATCTCGATATTAAAATCATTCACCGCAATCACATCCAGCTGTTTTTTATTACGGTTTGGAAATTTCTTCGTTAAGTGTTCCAATACAACTTTCATCTTCGTTCACCCTCTTGTATTCTTGTTTCTCACAGAATTGATAATGTTATATTATAGCACAGCATACCTCAACTCACAAATATAATATTGTTCTCAAAAAAGAACGCTCCTCAATTCCGCAACATTTCAAATGACCGATACACATCCAGTGTCCCATATCCCCACTCCGGATTCGGAAATTCCCGTTGCACCGGTTTTTTAGTTCCTCGAATGAGCATATTTTTGATACCGGTATTTGAAATCGTCGGCGAATTTCGCTCTACAATCGCCCACTGCATTATCTGTGCCACTGCACCTGCTGTAATGGCTGCCGCCACACTGGTTCCGGTTTGTCTCACATAATTTCCTCTTGTTCCAGGTCCATACACATTCACACC